>JBBDNX010000460.1:0-18918 GCA_040877345.1 Pirellulales bacterium | reverse complement strand
TAAACCCCGCGAAGGGGGTGATTCGCTCAATCTAAAGGTGGCTTAATGGCAGGGCTGGCATACCAGTGCGAGCGGCCGCTTCGCGCCGTAGCAAAACGGGTGGAAATGGCGGCATCCGACTGGACGGGAGTGGTGAACGGTTCAGCGCAATTTCATTCCTTGAGGACGAGGACGGGGCAGTGGGCCAGCCGGACGACGCGTTCGGCGACCGAGCCGATCAGGAGCCGCTTGAGTCCGGTGCGTCCGTGGGAGGGGAGCACGATCAGGGCGGCCCGGTGCCGTTGGGCGTATTCGGCGATTTGGTGGCCGGGATCGCCGAAGGCGATCGACTTGGTCAGGTTCTTGTAGCGGGCGTCGGACAGGCGCTCGTCGAGAGCCTGCAGGGCATGGCGGGCGCGGCTTTCGTCGTCGACGGTGCCCCAAATGACCCCCGGCTCGGTGGCCTCGAGGACCGGCAGCACGTGGATCACGTGCACCCACCCTGCATCGGGCGCCAGCTCGAGGGCCTCGTCCAGGGCGGCAAACGACAAGTCGGAGAAGTCGACCGGAACGACCATGACCCGGTTCGAGAGCCATTTGATCATAGAGACCTCGGTGCAATGGGGCGGGTCGTTGAATCGTCAAGCGTCATTGGATGCCATGCTGCTCGAACTCTCCGGCGCGGTAGCGCCGCCAGTAGTCGTTCAATCGCATGCGAACTTTGCCGCTGAGCAGGGCGACCCCCAGGATGTTGGGAAAGGCCATGGAAAGAATCATCATATCGCTGAAGTCAAGGATGTTGCCCTCGGTGACGATGGAGCCGAGCACGACGAAGACCAGGAACAACAGCTTGTAGGCCAGCGACCAGCGGACGCCGAACAGCCGGCACCAGCAGCGTTCGCCGTAGTACGACCAGGAGATCACGGTGGAGTAGGCGAAGAGAAACACCGTCACGCACAGCAGCCAGGGAAACCAGCTCACCTGCGTCTCGAAGGCCATCAGAGTGAGCTGCGCGCCCTTGCTGCCGTCGATCAGCTCGGCGTATTGGGGCACGGACCGGTCGTAGGCGCCGGTGATGACGATCACCAGGCCGGTCATGGTGCAGACGACGACCGTGTCGATGAACGGCTCGAGCAGCGCCACGATGCCCTCGCTGATGGGCTCTTTCGTCTTGGCCGCGGAATGCGCGATCGCCGCGGAGCCGACGCCGGCCTCGTTGGAGAAAGCCGCCCGGCGGATGCCGGTCACCATGACTCCGATGGCACCTCCGGTGACGCCCGCGCCGGTGAAGGCGCCGTCGATAATCTTTCCGATGGCCGGTGCGATCTGGTCGTAGTTCGAAAGCAGAATGTAGAGACAGGCCAGCACGTACAGGCCGCACATCACCGGCACGATCTTGTCGGCCACCGAGGCAATGCGGCGAATGCCGCCGATGATCACGATGCCGGCCAGGAAAGCCATCAAGAGGCCGTAGACGTGCGGAGAATCTTTCAAAAACGGGACACGTGCCTGGATGGCGTTGAGCGATTGACCCACCTGGAAGGCGCAGCCGCCGCCCAGGGAGCCGCCGATGCACATCACGGTAAAGACGAATGCCAGCACTTTGCCCAGCGGTTTCAATCCCAGTTCGGTCAGCCCGTCTTCGAGGTAGTGCATCGGGCCGCCGGAGACGCGGCCGTCGACGTCGATCTTGCGGTACAACATGCCGAGGCTGCACTCGGCGAACTTGCTGCTCATGCCCAAGAGGCCGGCCACGATGAGCCAAAGCACGGCACCCGGCCCGCCCACGCCGACGGCAATCGCCACGCCCGCAATATTGCCCAGGCCGACCGTGGCCGACAGGGCGGAAGACAGAGCCTGGAAGTGGGAGACCTCGCCGGCATGCTCGCCCTTGTCGTAATCGCCTCGCGTGAGGCGGATCGCGTGCCAGAAGGCCCGCACATTGATGAAGCCCATCCGCAGCGTGAAGAAGACGGCCCCGGCGAAGAGCCAGGCGACGACGAAAGGAATTGCGGCGCCCAAGTGATCCTCGGTGCCGAAGTCGTAGAACAATATTTTGCCCAGGGGCTTGACCAGATTGTCGCCAAAGAACCGGTCGATCGGTCCGATCCATTTCGGCTGGCCGGCGGCCGGCTGGGGCGGCTGGTCCGCGGCCTGGGGGGGCAGGGCCTGGTCGTCGGCGGAGGCGGGCGTAAAGATAGCGAGGCAACCGAGGAGAAGTGCGGCGGCGCCGAGCGGCAGGATGACCTTCGGGCGGAAGACGAGCGAACGAAGCGAACCAGGCAGCATCCTGTTGGCCTTTCCGTGGTCTGCCCCTGGGATGGTTTTTGCCAGCGGACGGCGAAACGGACCACGGGATTTCAAAGCAAGAGCGCAGTCCGCGCGCGGTTGGTAGCCGCCAATTGCGACAATAACGCCGCGATTCTAAAGCAGCCCAGGGACAAGGTCAACGCGGGTGGCAGAAGGCAGAAGGCAGAAGGCAGAAGAAGGCAAGGAAGAGGGCTTGGTTGGTCCGGAGGTCAAACAGTGCTGGAGGCCCAACCAGTGCGGGGCGAGGCAGCAGTGGGAGGCGAGGGGGCTAACGCCGTCCGATGTCGGGTCCGGCGGAAAAGCGGGAGGCGTGGGGCATGGAGATGGCTTTGGACGGTCCTGGCTCGGCGGCCGCGGCGCCGGGCCGCCTGGGTGCCTTGTCGTCGGCCCGCGGCGTGGGGCGAGCGGCGGGACGCGGCTTTTCATCGGCGCGTGCGGCGGTATAGCGGCGGCCGAACAGCGCGCCTAGCGGGCCGGCCAACAGGGCAGGGAGCAAGAGCAAGTTGCCGACCAGCGCCGCCGAGAGCAACGTGACCATCAGGTAGCCGAACCGCTGGGTGGGCGTGAACGGGCTGAGAGCGAAGACCGACAATCCCAGACCGATCACGCCCCAGCTCTGGTACATCGGGCGCGCGCAGGCCTTGTAGGCATACATCACCGCCTCGGGCCGGACGAGTCCCCGCCTCAATCCGTTGCGGTAGTTGATCATGAAGTGAACGACGTCGTCGACGGTGACGCCCAGGGCGACGGCGGGCGCCATGACGGTGCCGATGTCGACGACGATCCCCAGCCAGCCCATCAGGCCGAAAATGACGATCGCCGGGAAAATGCTGGGCACGGCCAGGATCAAGCCGGCCGACCAGTCGCGGACGGCAAGTATCATGATGATCGTGATCAGCAAAAAGTCGGTGACGAAGCCGAACACCAGGCCGTCGAGGAGCGAGTTCTGGGCCTTGTAGATGAGCGGGACCAGCCCGGTATAGACGGCCCGGACGCCCTGGCGGCCGTTGGCGGCGGGTCCGGCGACGATGGGGTCGACCTCGGCCTTGATTTGTGCCAGGACGGTGCCGTAGTCGACGTCGGTGAGCGCTCCGACGCGGGCGCTGACGCGCCACAATTCGTTGCCTTCCTCGATGGCCAGGTAGTCTCCTTCGAGGTACTCGTCGCGGTGCTCCTGGAGGTTCTTGTTGTACATGGTGCGAGCAAGCTGGTACTGGTCGCGAAAGGCAAGCCGGCCCAGCACCCCGGTGACGCCGGAGCGCGCGCGGTAATCTTCGGGCCGCGGCAGGGGCGGGGCGAAGGTCACGGCCGACAGGGCGCTGCCGACGCCGGGAATGTTCTCGGCCTTGTGCTGGACGGCGCGGACCAGCTCCATCCGCTCGAGGAAGTTCAAGCCGCTTTGCCGCGGATCGACGACGAGCACGATTTCCATCGGCACCAGCTCGCCAAGATGCTGCTCCAGCCAGCGATAATCGGAGATGATCTTGGCGTTGGAAGGGAAGAGCCGCATCATGTGCACGGACGTCTTGATGCGGGTCATGCCGAAACCGCAGACGACGAGAATCAAGAGGCAGGCGCAGGTGATCCAACCTTGGCGGCGGGTGATCATTTCTCCCACGGGACGCCAACGGGCGGAGACGAGCGGATCGGCCGGAGCGGTGTCGCGTCCCTGGGCCGCTGCCGCCGCCACGCCGCGCAGGGGCCAGCTCTGAAAGGCGGCTGGGAGGAGAAAGAACAGCATGATGGCGCTGCAAACCACGCCGATGGCCGAGTACAGGCCGAAAAGCTGAATCGGCACCAGCTCACTGATGCAGAGCGTCAGCAGGCCGATGGAGGTGGTGGCGGTGGCCAACGACAAGGGGAGCCAGGCGTGCTGGATGGCTTTCTTCGGCGCAATGACGACGTCGACGCCGGCGGCCAGCTCGTCGCGATAGTAGTTGGAAAGATGGATCGCGCCGGAAATGGTGGCCACGTAGACCAGCGAGGGCATCGTCAGGAGGATGGCGTTCATGATGTGGCCGGAGTACCAGACGATGGCCAGGCTCATTGCGGCGCTGTAGATGCCGGCGAAAAAGACCATGGCGATCAGCTTGGCGTTACGCAGGCACCACCAGGAGATGACCAGGCCGATGGCCGCCGCCAGGCCGGCCAGGCGATAGAGGCTCTGCTCGCCGGCCTCGTCGATGGCGACGTTGTCGATGGGGGGGCCGCCCATGTGCAGCTCTGCCAGCGGGATGCCACACTCCGCGGAGGCGGTGGAACGGATCGTGTTGACGACTGCGCGGAGCCGGTCCTTGCCGTAATCGGACAAGGTGAAGACGATGCAGGTCGACTCGCCGTCGGGCCCGATCAGGGAACCCTTCAAGCGGTCGACGGCGGTATCGTAGTCGAGCTGGACGGGCACGGAGGTCAGCCGCTGGAGCGTGGCGGGGCCGGTGAGCACCTCCTTGAAGTAGCGGGCCCGGTCCTTTTCCGGCGGTCGCCCCGCGGCGGGCGAGAGCTTGTCGACCATCAGCCGCAACCGCTGGTCGTCGAGCGTGCAGCCGTCCCAACTGGCGAGGATGAACTGCTCTCCGGCAAAATGGGAGCGAAACCACTGAAACACTTCGGTCTCGTGGTACTCGCTGGGCAGCCATTGAGCCACGTCGTTGCGGTTGGAGCGCAAGGCCCGCAGCGCGCCGCCCATGATCGGGAAGAACAACAGCGCCGCGACCACCAGGATGCGGAAGGCGTTACGCTCGTAGAACGATTGTTTCATGAAGTGGGGCGGCGGGCGGTCACAGCGGGTTCAGGGAGAGGCAGGCGACGGGCATGGAGCGTGGGGACGGGCCTCCAGCCCAAAACGAGTGGAAAATCGCACGTCCATAGGTGTTTGCGGGTGCCTGGCGGGAGGAGGCCCTCGGCGCCCATCTTCACCGCCCAGTGATCTTTGGAAGTCTAACCGCTGGCAGGGATCAAGTCGATATGAGCGGCGAGGCGGGGGGAATAAAGACGCGCGAAGACGTAGGGGATACGTAAGGCAGGGGAAATGGGGTTTTTAATGTCAGGACACACGGCTATTTCGCGGCGCGATAGTCGTGGAGGAGGGCCTCGATGCGGATTTGCACGGGCTGCGTCTGCAAGATCAGAAGGCAGCTCGAGGCCGGATCGAAGTGGAGCACGGCGGGACCGCCGGCGGTGTCCCAAGTGGCGCCGGCGACCTGGCCGGCAATGCGATCGACGAGCGCCTCGGCCGTCATGGCGCCGCTCAGAAGGTCGCCCACGGGGTGAAACTCCAGTTCCAGGCGGTCCTTATAAGCGCGCTGGGTGGTGATCTCGAAGGTCCGCTCGTCCACAATCCGCGCCGCCAGGTCCAAGGGATCTGTCAGCGCGGCCAGCGCCTGGGAGAGCGGTTGCTCGACGACGGAAAGAGTCACGGCCGTTTCCGGCGACAGCCCCTCACCTGCCAGGGCCAGCCCGTCGAACAGCACGTTCACGCCCGCGACGTTCTGGAAGTGCTCGACCACGCGGCGCAGCGGCGTTTCGTCGGGAAAGGTGGCAGTCACCGAGCTGGCCAGCCTGGGCGTGGCCCGCGAAAAGCGTGTTTGCAGCGTCGCGCCGGCTGCGCTGGGCTGGCTGGGCGAGCGGGCGCGCGCGGCTCGCAGGCGGGTGAGGAAAGCTTCGATCTGCCGGTGCACCGCCAGCGTCTGCTTGACTTCCAATGCCTGCTCACGGACATCGATCGTTCCCCCGCCACCCACGGCCCGCCAACTGGTCGGTTCCAGCAGCCGCTCGACGAGCTGGGCCAACTGCTCGGCGGCCCGCTGGTTGTCGGCCAGGCCGTCGATCGGATGTGAAATCGTTTCGAAGACCCGCTGCCGGCGATAGTTGCTGGTCACCAAGACCTGCCCTTCGATCACGACGTACCCAAGGCCGCGTTCCTGGAGCACCGCGTCGAGTACCTGGCCGATGGTGGCCTCGGTCATGCGGATCGAGACCTCGTCGTCGGGCTCGACGCCGGCATCGAGCAGGCCTTCGAGGTCGAGAGTAATGGGCAGCGTGCTCAACTGGCGGAGCAAGTCGACGACGTCGGACAGCGCCGCGCGGTCGAGCTCGATGGCGGGGACACGATCGGCCAAGCGGGCTTCGATGTCGGCGGGCGGGACGTCCGGCCGGCGGTCTTGGCGGCTGGGCCGGCCGAGTGCTTCGGGCGGGCCGTCCGGCTCCGGCTCGGTTGCCGGGGGCAACTCGTCGGGTGTGGGGTCAACGGGGGCCGATTCGTCTCCGGGGACATCCAAGGGCCCAGAAAGATCCAAGGACGCTGTCGGCGGGCCGGCGAGCAGGTCGACGTGCTCGCCGCCGTGAGCGGTCGCCAGCGCCTCCAGCACGCGAGGGTCGATGTCTTTCGAGAGGAAACGGACCGAGCCATCGGCCATGCCGGCCAGCATGCCGTCGGGCTGGCCGCTGCCAAAGCCATCGGGCCCGTTGATGTAGGGCCGCGCGGTGAGCGCGCGGACGGTGGCGTCGCCGCCGGCGGACCAGGAGCCGAGCCGCCCGCTGACGCCCAGGGTTGCCATCGTGTTGGAGGCGCCGTCGGCGATGTCGTGGCGGCCCAGGCGCCGCTGGTAACCGAAGACGCCGGCGCGTGGGTCGCCGGTGGGCAGCCGGGCGGCGTCGGGGCCAAGGCCGGCCAGACCCACGTAGTGCGTCACGGGAAAGCCAGCCTCGGTAAATGCCGCGCCCAGGGCGGGGTTGGCGACGAGCGACAGCCGGCGGCGGGTCACGCGGGCGTTGACCGGATCGTTCCACGGACGGCCGAAGTTGAGCTCGGCATGCCAATCGAGATGGCCGTAATAGGGCAACAGCGTGGCCATCCAGCTCAAGCGCGTTTCGGGTGGCAAGAGTGCGGCGCCGGCCGCGCCGGCGGGCAGGGTTTGCTCGACCGCCTCATAACCGGCCAGCGCGGCCAGGAGCTGGCGGTGATTCTCCTCGTCGATCGGCCGGGCGGCGGCCAGCCGCGTGGCCTCCAAGAGGGGCGCGCTGGCCACCGCGGCGGCGGCCAGCTTGGCCAGGTCGCCATGCCACTGGGTGCGGACCCAGACGGTTGCCTGGTCGACACCGAGTTGCCGGGCGGCCAGGGCAGCCTGAGCGGCGGTGAGCAACCGCTTGAACTGAGCGGCGCGGTGGGTGGTGAGCTGGCCAGCGAGCAGGTGCTGGGTGATCTGGTCGCTGTGGGCGGCGATGCTTTTTTCGGCGACAGCCAAGGCCGCGTCGAGCGAGGCGTGCAGTTGTTCGGCCGTGCTCTTGCCGTCGCAGAGCAGGTGCATCCGCGTGTCGAGCGTATCATCCAGGCCAGGGGCGCGGAGGTTCAAGCCCAGGGCCAGCGGCGAGTCGAAGACCACTTTCCAGTCGCCGGAAAGGTCGTATGCCGTGTCGACCAAGGGCCACCATCGCGGCCGACCGCCCGCGCGGCGCAGGGCGGGCAAGTCGACGGCCAACAACAGATCGGCGTCGGCATCGAGGATGCTGAGCAAGTGGTCCAGTGCGGGGTTGTCGATGGGTGGCTGCCGGCTGGTCCGCTCGACCACGGGGCGTAGCACGCCGGCGGCGCCCGTGACTAAAGTACGCTGGCCGGCCACGACCACCGGGTAAGCCCAGATTTTGGAGGGGGGCTGGTAGGACGTGGTGCCCCCGCTGGGCCAGTCCAAAGATTGGCTGCCCTGTGGCAACCGCCCGACCGATTCCAGCGGGCCGGTCAATTCGACTGCCAGCAGGCCTGCTTCGAGCCAGGCGTCGCGGGGGCCAAGTTGAGTCGTACACGCAGTGACGCGGCTGACCTCGTCCGGCTTGAGCCCGAACGCCAGGTAAAAGCGTCTCAAGGCATCGCCCAGAGCGGAGCTGCCGGGCAAAGCGCCGTGCGAGAGCTCAGCCACCTCGTCGAGCAGTTGCGGATACGCATTGCGGCCGGCGTCCGTGGGGCGGAAGCTCAGCACGGCCTGGGAGCCGGCGGCAATCCAACGTCGCGGGATGGCTGCGTTGGCGCTTTTCGGCGGCTGCTGCTTGGGCCGCGGTGCCGGCTTGGAGGCAACCGCCTGGGCGGAAGGCGGCCGGACAACCGGATCGTCAGGCGCCGGCCGGGAGCTGAAGAAAAGCAGTCCGCCCACCGCAACCATGACCAGACCGGCGCCGGCGCAGAGCAGCCACTTGCCCCAGACCACGGGGGTTGGCAGCGAAGCGGCGGCCGGTGCCGGACTGGCCGCGACGGATGCATCGGGCACTGTGTTGGGCAACGAGGCATCGGCGGCGGCCTGTTCGGCGAGGCTGGCCTGCTCGGAACCCGGCGGGTCCGCTTGGTCGCTCCAACGAGGCGCCTTGCGCGGCAAGGCCGGCGGTGTCGCCGCTGCCGCTGCCGTGGAGGCGGGCCGGGGCTGCGGGACATCGGGCGTGGCGGCCGGCGCGGGTGGCTGCCAGCCCGCCGGCGCGAGTACCTGCACCATGCTGCCGCACTTCGGGCAGGAGAGAATCTGGCCGATGGCCGCCAGGTCGCGGACCTTCAGGCGGGCGTGGCAGGTGGTGCAGGTAATCGAGAAGAGTTCCACGTCCCGTCTGACCTTTTCAAGCTAAGCCCGTCTGCTTTTCAAGCTAAGCACTGCTTCTCGTGCGCCTTTGGCGGACCCAGGGCGGCCACTCCAAGCAGTGGCACAAGTACAAGCAGTGGCACAACGAATACAAGCAGTGGCAGGTCTATTGTAACTCCGGGGGCAGGTTTTCGCCCCGTTTTGCCGCCGCCGACCGAGTGGTTATATAGAGCACCTCAGGGCCGCCATCCTGTCCGGGTTTACTGACATACACCAATTTGCCCGCCGGATTGGCCTTGGCCAGGATGCGCCCCAGTATCGCACGGGCCGGCAGGCCTTGTTCGTCCAAGGCAAATGACTGGTTCTTGGTGATGCCCTCGATCTCCAAATCGCTGCCCAGGATCACGATTTCCAGGCCGATGTCGTCACTCAGAAGCTCGATGGCGGCCTGGAGTGTATTGGATGGAAAGCTCAATGAAGTCACCTTGTCGAGCCCCTGGGCGGCCGGCGGCACCGACTGGACCACGCCGGCGGCACTGGTGGCGCCGGGGGTTTCGAGCAATGCCAGATGGCCGCCCAAAGCCAGGTTGTGGGCGGCCAGCGCCGGCAGGTAGGCCCGCAGCACGACCTGCTTGCCGTTGGTACCGGCCCGCGTGTACTGGCCGAGCGCATCGAGCCGGAGTGGGAAGTCCCAGAGGACCTCCTTGCTGTAGGCCGAAAGCGACAGGTCGCGGAGGTACTGACTCGCCTGCCGGCCAAGGCGGCTGACTCGCTGGCGCAGCTCGCGGGCGACCATCGGCGAGGGCCGGCCGGCGAAGCTGTTGTAGACGACGAGCTCGAGGAAGAAGGACTCGTCCAGGTGCAAGCTCAACATCACGGCCTTGGGGAGCTCGGGCTTCCGCTCGGCATCGCTGAAGGTCAAGAGGTCCTGGAGGGGATCGGCCATGCGCGCGGCCGGGGTGGCGGCCAACCCGCCGGCCTGCGTGCCGCCCGTAAAGACAAAGCTCGGCGCGAAGGCGAGCGTGAAGTGCCGTTGACGATCGCTCGCTTCGAGTAGTATCTCCAGCTCGCGCCGCAGTGCAGGGGCCCGTCGGCCGGCGGCGACGATGGCCTCGATCTCGCGGCGAGGGGCTACGACAAGCAACCGGTCCTCCGGATCGCCGGGGATGTAATAGGCCCGCTGGTCGCGGACATAAATGGTCCGGCCGCCCGTTTGCTCCGCCGATGGATTTCCCCAGGCGGCCAGCAACTCCTGCCTGGGGACGGGAGACACAGTTCGAATAACCAGCGTCGTTTCAGGGGCCGGCCCGCCGGTATCGACCAGACCCATGAGAACCAACTCGATGTTGTCCAGCGACGTGCCTGCTTGCCTGGGCAAATCGGTCAGGACCGCTTGGGACAAGGGGCCCAGCGTTCGCGGATCGGTCAGCCTGGTCCACTCGTCGTGTTCGACGAGCTGGGCGGGGGCCAGCGCGATAACGGCCTGCACGCCCGGCGGCAGCCATGCCAGGTCGAGCGGCTCGCCAGCCGTCGGCGACTGCCAGATCGGCTCGCCGTCGAGGCCGTTGATGTCTTCCAGCTTTGTTGCCGGGCCGGCTTGCCCGGCAGGGCCCGTGGCGGGTTTCGGTCTGGAGTCTGCACCGGCAACGACAAGGCTGCCCTCGGAGGGCGCGGGGGTTTCCGATGGTCTATCGGCAGTCATAAGCAGGTAAGCCGCGCCGGCAACCACCAGGGCGGCAAGGGCCACGCTGGCCAGGGACCAGGCAATTTGCGACGAGCTCTGCCGGCGCCGCGCGCGGGCCAGGCTGGCCGTCTCGTGGGCAACGACGGGCGGGAAGGCTGGGGCGGCTGCGAGGGGCAATTCATCAGTTGGCCGCGGCGAGACGGCCACCGGGCGGTTGATCAACGGCTGGGACTGGTTGAACGGTGCGGGGGGCGTGCCGGCCCGATCGAGCCAGGTGCGGTAGGCCTGCGCCGTGGCAGCGGCGGGCGAGGGCCGGGGGTCGGGGCCTGCAAACGGCGCCAACACCTCGGCCACGGCAGTTGCCTCGTGGAGTCGCTGCTGGGGGTCGGGGTGCACCAGGCGAGCGACCACGTCGGCCAGGCCTTTGGGCAGGGCCGGTGCAAGCTGCTGGAGTGCCTTGTGAGGGTCGATCTGATCGAGATACTCGTTCTGGAGGCCCGCGGCGAGCAGATGGTAGAGCGTCACGGCCAGGCTGTAGACGTCGCCGTGCGGACTAAAAGCGGCGGCCCCGGAGGAGATTTCCGGCGAAAGGTAGGACTCTTCGCTCGGCGCCGGCGGGGGCGGCTCGGTTGCCAGGGGGTCGTACACGAGGGGGAAGGCCAGCAGCTTCGTTTCGCCATGCTCGCGGACCCAGAGATTGGCGGGGCGCACCCGGCCGTGCACGACGCGCATTTCGTGCAGGCGGGCCAGGCCACGGGCGGCGTGCTCGATGATGCGGCAGGCCCGGGCGGGGGCGAGCCGTCCCCGCGCGGTGAGCAATTCCTGGGCGGTCTGGCCTTGCAAGGCTTCGACCGCGATGAACTTGTAGGCCGCGAGATCGACCAGCTCGTAGCACTCGACCAGGTGGGCGTGAGCCTGGCTGGCGGCCCTGGCGGCGGCCGCCTGTTGGCTGACTCGCAGCAGGGCCTGCGGATCGGCGAGTGCGGGTCCGGCCAGGAACAGCAAGCAGACTGGGTGGTCGGTGGGCAGGTGGCAGGCGCGGAACAAGCCGGCGAGTCGGCCATCTTCGATGCGGTCGAAAACGAGGTAATCGCCGTAAATGAAGGGCCCGGGGCGGCCCGCCAGGAGCACTTTGGCGTGATAGCGGGTCACTGCGCCGGCGGCGACCAGCCACCGCGCCAGCACTTTGGCATCGTTCTCGGAGGCGGCCGGGTTGGCTTTCTTGCAAGCCGTCCAGTGCTTGCGGCACTCGTTGGCGGTCAGCAGCCGGCTCTCGACAACGAGGTCGCAGAGGTTCGCGATCGATTGAGCCATGGAGTGGTGGGTTGCCTCAGCCGGCGCGAGAGCGGTTGGAATGCCGTGGGGGCAGGCGTGTCCGGAGACTGCACCCAATCCGGCGGCGGTTTGGGAGCCGGCCGTGTACGTAAATGTACCGCGCGCCTGGGGAGGGTTGCAAAGTAAATCAATGACAACCTTTACAGCCGTTACAACCCCGCATTGAGCCAGTGCGAATCGAAAGATATGATTCTGTCGATGAAGGCTTTCGACACCACGCAGTTGTACTTCAACCGGGCCGCGGACGAGATTTCGCTTTCGGAGAACATCCGCCGGCTGCTGGTGACGCCCAAGCGTGAAGTGCGGGTGCAGGTGGCCATCGAGCGTGACAACGGCGAGATTGCCACGTTTCTGGGGTACCGGGTGCAGCACGACGACTCGCGCGGGCCGATGAAAGGAGGGCTGCGGTATCACCCGGACGTCAACCTGGACGAGGTGCGCTCGCTGGCGGCCTTGATGACCTGGAAGACGGCGGTCGTCAATATTCCCTACGGTGGGGCGAAGGGTGGCATCGCCGTCGATCCCAAGACGCTCAGCCCGCGGGAGCTGGAGCTGATCACGCGGAAGTTCGTGGACGGCATCCACGACCTGATTGGTCCCGATATCGACATCCCGGCCCCGGACATGGGGACCAACGACAAGGTGATGGCCTGGTTCATGAACCAGTATGCCAAGTACCACGGGTTCAGCCCGGCCTGCGTGACGGGCAAGCCGGTGGAGATGCACGGGCTGCCGGGGCGCGAAGAAGCGACCGGGCGGGGCGTGGGGATCCTGACGTACAAGATGCTCAGCCGCCTTAAGCGGAAGCCTACGGAGACCCGCATCGCCTTGCAGGGTTTCGGCAACGTCGGCTCGCACGCGGCCAAGTTCTTGCACGAAGCGGAATACAAGATCGTGGCGGTCAGCGACCTGAGCGGCGGCTACTACCGGCCCGACGGCTTGGATATTCCCGCCGTTTTGCACTACGCGCTGGAACACAACGGCAGCCTCCGTGGCTACCTCGAGGCAGAGCGGATCACGAACGAAGAGCTGTTGGAGCTGGACGTCGACTTGCTGATTCCGGCCGCTTTGGGAGGCGTGATCACCATGGAGAATGCCGGGCGGATCAAGGCGCCATTGATCATCGAGGCGGCCAACGCTCCGATCGATTACGACGGCGACCAGATCCTGCGTGAGCATGGCGTGACGGTCTTGCCTGACATTCTGGCCAATGCGGGCGGGGTGACGGCCAGCTATTTCGAGTGGGTCCAGAACCGGCAGCACTATCAATGGGGACTGAGCCGCGTGCGGCAGGAACTGGACCACGTGTTGACGGAGGCGTTCGAACGGGTGTGGGAGATGTCGGTCGAGCGGAAAGTCAGTTTGCGGACGGCGGCATACATTCTTGGCATCGGCCGCGTCGGGCGTGCCACGGTATTGGGAGGAATAACATGAAGACCGAATCGCTTCCGTTCGAGATCCTGAGGCGGATCCCGATTTTTCGCGGATTGTCGTAATCGGTGTGCCGGAAGTTGGCCGAGACGGCCGCGACGGTGGAGTTCGCTGCCGGCCAGGAAGTGCTGGAACAGGGTCGGCGCAGCCAGCAGTTGTGGGTGCTGCTGGAAGGGACGTGCGAGGTCATCAAGCGGCTGCCCGGCGGCGAGCGGGCGCCGGAGCCGATCGTGCTGGCCACGCTGGCGCCTTACAGCAATTTCGGCGAGATGTCGTTTTTCCACTCCGCACCGCACTCGGCCAGCGTGAGGGCCAAAACGGGTGTGAAGCTGCTGCTGATCGAGCGATCCGACTTCGACGCGCTGGTCAGCGGCGAGGCGTCGGCCGCGTGCAAGTTGGCCATCAACACGGTGGCCAGCCTGGCCGAGCGCTTGCGGCGCATGGACGACTGGGTGGCCGAGCTGCTGGCCAACGGCACCGCTACCCATCGCGTGCCGGAGTGGAACCAGTTGCGATCGACGCTCTTCGACGGCTGGACGCTGTAGTTCGTAGTGACCCGATTTATCGGGTCGTGCTGCTCATTTACCCCCCGACCGCATGAATGCGGTCACTGCGACGAGGAAGACCCCATAAATGGGGTCACTACGAACCAGAAGACCCCATAAATGGGGTCACTACGAACCAGAAGACCCCATAAACGGGGTCACTACGAACGCCTAATGATCGTAAGGGGTGGCCGCGGGGACTGGGCGGGGGCCGGCGGGCGAGTGTACGACGTCGTTGAGGATTTGGGCCGCGACGTCGATATCGGCCCGGCTCACGTCGAGGTGGGCCACGGCGCGCATCGACTGGCCGCCGAAGCCGCCGATCAACAGCCCGCGCTGCCGCAGGCGGGCCGCCAGGTCGGCCGCGGTGCCCAGCCGCGGCTCGACGCGAAAGATCACCAGGTTCGTTTCCACCTCCAGCGGCCGCAGCTCCAGCCCCGGGATGTTGCGGATGGCATCGGCCAGCCGCCGGGCGTTGGCATGATCGTCGGCCAGCCGCTCGACGTGGTTCTCCAACGCGTACAGGGCTCCGGCCGCAATCACGCCGGCCTGCCGCATGCCGCCGCCGAACAGCTTGCGGTGCCGCAAGGCCAGGTCGATCAGCTCGCGAGGGCCGGCCAGCGCGGAACCGACCGGCGCGCCCAGCCCCTTGGAGAAACAGACGCTCACCGTGTCGAAGTGGCTGGCCCACCGGGAGGCCGCAATGCCGGTCGCCACCACCGCATTGAACAGCCGCGCGCCGTCCAGGTGGACGCGGAGCCCGTGCGATCGGGCCCAGGCGCTGATCGCCTCCACGGTCGCGTAGGGCTGCACCCGGCCGCCGCCGCGGTTGTGCGTGTTTTCCAGGCAGACCAGCCGCGTGCGGACCAGGTGGGGGTTCGGCGGCCGCACCAACCCCGCAAGCTGCTCGACCGACATGACGCCGTAGTCGCCTTCGACGGTGCGGGCCACCAGGCCGCTGAGTTGCGCGAAAGCGCCTTGCTCGTAGTTGTAGATGTGGCAGTTGGCCTCGCAGATGAACTCGTCGCCCGGCGCGCAGTGGACGCGGAGGGCAATCTGGTTCGACATGCTCCCCGAAGGCACGAAGAGGGCCGCCTCCTTGCCCAGCATTTCGGCCAGGCGGTCTTGCAGTCGGTTGACGGTGGGGTCCTCTGCGAAAACGTCGTCGCCGACTTCGGCGGAGGCGATGGCGGCCCGCATGGCGGGGGTGGGCCTGGTGGCGGTATCGCTGCGCAGGTCGATGAATCGCATGGTTGACGATTGTAACATGCGTGCAGGCGGTGAACCATTGCGGCCTCGGCGGGGTCTTTCACAGCGTGGGGGGCCAAGTCAGAATGGTAGGAATGAGCAGCGACATGGCGCCGATGGCCGGCCCTCTAGGGATTCAGCGGATCGATGCCCGTGGCCACGAGCCCGGCGAGGCCTTGGCCGCGCTGCGGCGCCGATTGAGCCCGCAGGGTGACGTGGTCAGCGCGGCGGGGCGGCGGCGCACGATCGAGGTCTTCGGCGAGCCGCTGACACCGCTGGAGGTGGTCGAGCGCATCTGCCAGGACGTGCGCAGGCGAGGTCTGCCGGCGGTCCTGGAGTACTCGGCTCGGATCGACAAGGCGGAACTTACCGCGCAGTCCATCCGCGTGCCGGCCGAGGAGCTGGCGCGGGCGCATGCAGCGGCCGCTCCCAAGTTGCTGGCTAGCGTGCGCCGCGTCCGCGACAACGTGCTCACGTTTCAACGCGCGATCCTGCACCACGACGTACGGCTCGACAGGCCGGCGGGCAGCTATCTCGCGCTGCGGTACCTGCCGCTTTCGCGGGTGGGCATCTGCGTGCCGGGAGGCGCGGCGGCCTATCCGTCGACGGTGCTGATGACGGCCGTGCCGGCGCAGGCGGCGGGGGTGAGCCAGATCGCCATCGTGGCTCCGCCTACGCGGTTTGGAGCGTACAGCAGCGAGCTGTTGGCCACGTGCCACGAGCTGGGGCTGACGGAAGTGTACCGGCTGGGCGGCGCGCAGGGGGTGGCGGCCTTGGCCTACGGCATCGAAGGCCTGCCCCGCGTGGATAAAATTGTTGGGCCCGGAAACTTGTTCGTGGCGTTGGCCAAGAAGCACGTCTTCGGCGAAGTCGACATCGACTCGATCGCCGGGCCTAGCGAGGTGGTGATTCTGGCCGACGAATCGAGCCGGCCGGAGTGGGTGGCTGCCGATCTGATCGCCCAGGCCGAACACGCCCCGGGCGCCAGCATCCTCATCACCTGGAGCGAGCGGGTGCTCGAAGCGGCCGCGAGCGAGTTGGCGCGGCAGTTGGCCGGGCTGGATCGCGGGGAGCTGGCACGGCAGAGCCTGGAGGAGTTCGGGGCGCTGGTCCTGGCGCGCGACGCTGAGCATGCGGCGGAGCTGGCCAACGAGATTGCACCGGAGCACTTGCACCTGGCCTGCGAAAATGCCGAGTCGCTGCTGGGCCGGATTGGACACGCGGGAGCGGCCTTTTTGGGCGAGTACACGCCAGTGGCCGTGGGCGATTACGCGGCGGGGCCCTCGCACGTGTTGCCCACGGGCGGGACGGCCCGGTTTGCCAGCGGGCTGTCGGCGAACGATTTTCTCAGGCGGACCAGCATTCTGCACTTCAGCCGGCAGGGGCTGGAGGCATTGGCCCAGGATGAGCGCGTGTTGGCCGATGCCGAGGGACTGACCGCGCACCGTGCCAGCATCGACATCCGCCTGGAGCCGGGCGGCCGGGCAGCGAGCAAGGCCGAGGCACCCTAGCATGGCTTACTTCAGGGCGGCCATCGAAGCCATGCGGGGCTATGTGCCTGGCGAGCAGCCGCAGGCGGGCAAGTTCATCAAGCTAAACACGAATGAGAACCCGTATCCCGCCTCGCCAGCCGTGGCGCGGGCCGTCCAGTCGGTGCTGGAGCGTGGGCTGGAGCGCTATCCGGATCCGCTGGCCACCGGCTTTCGGATTCGGGCAGCGGAAGTGTTGGGCGTCGAGCCGGATTGGATTCTCTGCGGCAACGGCAGCGACGAGATCCTGACGATCGTCACGCGGGCCTTCGTGGGGGAGGGGGAACGGCTGCGGCTGCCGTATCCCAGTTACATCCTCTACAAGACGCTGGCGGAGATCCAGGGAGCGGCCAGCGAAGAGGTTTGGTTCCAGCGCGACTGGACACTGGGCGACGACTTCGCCGCGGCCTCGGCCGGCTTGAAGCTGGCTTTTCTGCCGAATCCCAATAGCCCATCGGGGACACGGATTCCGCCCGAGCGCGTGCTGGAGCTGGCCGAGCGCTTGCCGTGCCCGCTGTTGGTCGACGAGGCCTACGTCGACTTTTCCGACGAGCATTGCCTGGGTCTGGTCGCGAAGAACGAAAAGATCATGGTCTCGCGTTCGCTCAGCAAGTCGTACTCGTTGGCGGGGCTGCGGTTTGGGTTTCTAGTGGCGCAGCCGCGGATTGTCGAAGGCCTGATCAAGGTCAAGGACTCCTACAATTGCGACGCGCTGTCGATGGCCGCCGCCACGGCCGCCATCGACGACCAGGCCTGGCTGGCCGCGAACACTGCAAAGATCGTCGCCAGCCGTGTCCGGCTGACCGAGGGGCTCGGGCAACTGGGCTTTGAGCCGGTGCCGTCGCAGGCCAATTTTGTCTGGAGCCCGCATCGGGCGGTGCCGGCCAGGCCGCTCTACGAGAAGCTCAAGGCCGAGCGGGTCCTGGTTCGGCACATGGACTATCCAGGCTGGGGCGACGGTTTGCGGATCTCCGTGGGCAGCGACGAGCAGATCGACGCCTGCCTGGCGTTGTTGCGTGGTATGGTTTAAGGGAACCTTCTTCTGACTTCTGACCTCTGACCTCTGCCTTCTGACCTCCGACTTCTGACCTCCGACCTCTGCCTTCTGACTTCCGACTTCCTGGCATGACGCGTATTGCAACGATCGACCGCAGGACGGCGGAGACCGAAATCCGGCTGGAGCTGAACCTCGACGGCACGGGGCAGTCGCGGCTGGCCACCGGCGTGGGGTTCTTCGACCACATGCTGGCGCTGTTGGCCCGTCACTCGGCCATGGATCTGGTGGTCGAGGCGGCCGGCGATCTCGACGTGGACCAGCACCACACGGTGGAGGACGTGGGGATCTGTTTCGGCAGCGCGCTGAAGCAGGCGCTGGGCGACAAGGCAGGCATCCGCCGCTACGGGCACTTCACGTTGCCGATGGAAGAGACTTTGGCCACCGCGTCGATCGATCTGGGCGGCCGTTACTTCATGGTCTTCAAGGCCGACTTTCCCAGCCCCAAGATCGGCAACTTCGACAGCGAGCTGGTCGAGGATTTTTGGCAGGCGGCCGCGGCCAACGCGCTCGTGAACCTGCACGTGCTGGTGCACTACGGCCGCAACAGCCATCACATCAGCGAGGCCATTTTCAAGTCCACCGCCCGCGCCTTACGGATGGCCGTCGAGGGCGACCCGCGCGTCAAAGACATCCCCAGCACCAAGGGGATAATTTGAGGAGAGTTGAGTGATTCATTCGTATTGAGCGTCACCAGAGGCGACTGATTCCATAACGATCGAACACGTCGTCATTGCTCAGCAGCGGTATATTCTCAACTCGCGCATACCAGATCAAGGCGTGCGTGTCGAGCAGGAGCCTCATTCCATGTACTCTTTGAAATCATCAAGGGGTGCATCGAAGTCGGGAGCCATGTACAGGACCGTTCCACGGAGCGTCCCCGGACGGCGGGGTTGTCGTCGCGGGCGGCTTGTCACGAAAACCAGGCGAGCCACCGGCTGATTGTTCTCCGTAATGACAACTTCATCGCCGGGTGTCATCTGGTGGATAAGGTCCGAAAGCTTGGCTTGCGCTTCTTGAAGCGAGACAGTCGTCATCTTCTACTCCTTGCGGTTCGTCGATTCACCCGCGGTCTGGCAGCACTGGCAATTTGTTGTCCTTCATCCGACACTCCATGATACCACCCAGTCGGTGCGGTTGGGGTGTCCCGGCGCTGAAGTAGCAGGCACACGGAGTGTGGCCTGCTACTTTGGGCCGATTCCTCCGTGTTATCGTCCTGCTGGCACACGGCCGTGGTTTTCTATAG
>JBBDNX010000459.1:0-3440 GCA_040877345.1 Pirellulales bacterium | reverse complement strand
GTCCCAAAAAAAGTCTGAACGGTGCTGCCACGATTGGGGGGGGCGAACGGGGCCCTGGAGCGGGCGAGGAAGGAGGCGGGAAAGCGGATGAAAGACTCGGCCGGTGTGCTGTTGTTTCGGCGCGACGCCGACGAGTGGCAGGTGCTGCTCGTCCACCCATCGGGGAACTACAACCGCAATAAGCCTTGGAGCATCCCGAAAGGGCTCCCCGAGCCGGGCGAAACGCTGGAGCAGGCGGCCCGGCGGGAGTCGGCGGAAGAGACCGGGATTGTCGCGGGCCCACTCGTGTTGTTGTCTTCGATCGTCTACCGCAAGAGCCGCAAGCGAGTGCACGCCTTCGCCGGCCCCGCGCCCGCGGGCGCTGTTCCGCACTGCGCATCGTGGGAAGTGGACTGCGCCGAGTTCGTCAGCCTTGAGAAGGCGCGGCGCTTGATCCATCCAGACCAGGCGCCGTTCATCGACCAGCTCGAGCAGCACCTCAGGCAAATATGAGGGAACAGGGCAAGCAGCACCGCCTGGCCGCACTGCGTCAAAGCCGGTCGTTGCCGGGCGCGGCGGGGTCGCTTCGTCACGCGTCACGCTGGTGGAAGGCGACCGCCCCTAGCGGGTGGTAGGGCGGATATCGTGGCTGATTTCGAAGATAAATATGCTTGCCCTCGTTGGATCAGATCTCTAAAAAGGTTGGATACCGGTTTCAGGCCGGAAAGGGTTCCAGTATAGTCCCCCCGCTGGCGAAGACCGCCGGCAAGTTCTTACATGCTGATCGTCTAGTCTCGCTTCGCTCACCTCCGTCGTCGATTCCCGCCGAAGAAACCTACAGGTGTTCCCGCCGGCGGCGAGTCGAATCGGAATCATCCGGATCGGGCCAGGCCCGCCGGTGGCGGCGAGACGAACGAGGCGTGTGAACGAAACCATGGAGTGTTACCAGCCGTGCTGACTACCCATGTCGGGTCACGTAGCGGTCGATCGACCGCCGAGCGTCCATTGCGACGGTTGCACTCGGAAGAGGGGCTGGAGGTGAAGATCGCCACGCGGCGCAGCGAGTTTGCCCGCGTTTGGAAGCTGATGTACCGAGCCTATCGCGAGCGCGGATATATCGCGGCCAATTCGTCCGGCATGGTGTACCGGCTCAGCTACGGGTTGCCGACCAGCCACACCGTGCTGGCGCTGGACGAGTTGTACCGGCTCGTCGGAACCATGACGATCGTCGGGGACAATCGTCTGGGCCTCCCGATGGAGACCATCTTTCATAGCCAGGTGCAGCGATTGCGGGATGATCGGCGGCGGATCGCGGAGGTGAGCGGGCTGGCGGTCGATCCCGCCTTCGCCCGCCGTTCGCCGGCCATTTTTCACGCCCTCTCGCGGTTCATGATGCAATATGCCTGCTGGCACGAATACGACGACTTATTGATAGCAGTGCATCCCAGGCACGAGGATTTCTACCGGCGGTGGTTCCGCTTTGAGCCTTTCGCCACCTGCCAGAGCTACAGTGCCGTCTCGGGCAATCCGGCCGTAGCATGCCGGCTCGATTTGCGATCGCTCCTGGAGGCCTGGTGCCGCCAAATGATCGAGTCGTACTTTGGCCGCGTCATTCCGGTCGACAGGTTTGAGTCCCCCCCCATGCGGGCTGCCGACCACGAGTACTTCTGCCGTCTGGTCGGCAAGCTGCCGACCCCGGACGCAGCCGTTTACCCTGCTGGGAGACGACGCGCCGGCTGACCGCGGCTGACACGGCGGCAACTGGCCTTTGGCCTATGCTTGCCATATGGGGTGGATTGCCGTCAAGACTCTGGTTGCCGACCGCGGCAAACTGGCGATCGCGCTGGTGGGGCTGGTTTTTTCACTGGTGCTGGTCAACGTGCAGGGGGGCTTGTTCCTCGGCCTGTTGGGCAAAGCCAGCCTGCTGGTGGACCGCGCGGGCGCCGACATCTGGGTGGGCCACAAAGCGATGCACAACGTCGATTTTCCCCACGCGATTCCGTCGCGGTGGGTCGCCCGGCTGCGCTCGTTGCCCGGGGTCCAGCGGGCCGAGCCGTATACGATCGGCTGGGCCACGATGACACTCCCCAGCGGCGGGTTCGAACCGGTGGTGGTGGTCGGTTCGGACCCGGCCAGCCTGCTGGGCAGCGCCTGGAATATCCGCGAAGGCAGCCCAGGCGCTCTGCGGCACAATGATGGCATCGTGGTCGACGCGTGCGACGACCACAAGCTCGAGCATCCCGCCGTGGGAGACCTGCGCGAGATCGGCGGTCGCAAAGCGCGCGTGGTGGCCAAGAGCCGCGGCATCGTCGGCTTCCTGATTTCCCCCTACGTCTTCACCACGCTGGACCGGGCGGCGGAATACCTGCGCCTGCCGCCCGGCGTCTGCTCGTATTACCTTGTCCAGGTGAAACCAGGGTTCAGCGTGGACGAGGTCAGCCAAGCCATCCGCCATCGGACGCCTCAACTGGACGTCTACGCCCGCCACGAATACGCGCGGATCTCGGTCCAGTTCTGGATGACGAGAACCGGCTTGGGGATCAGCTTCGGCGCCGCCACCTTGTTGGGCCTGGCGGTCGGATTGGTGATGGTGGCCCAGACCTTGTACGCTTCGGTGCTGGACCGGCTGGGCGAGTTCGGCACGCTCAAGGCCCTGGGGGCCGAAGAGTGGCAGGTCTACCAGATTCTCTTCACCCAGGCGCTGGTGCTGGCCGGGGGCGGCTCGCTCATCGGCCTGGTGGCGGTGGCCGCTATTCGACACTGGTTTCACTCGCACCGCGCGCCGATCGTGATCCCGCTTTGGCTGTCGCTGGGCAGTTGCCTGCTGCTGATGGCGATCGCGCTGGCGTCCTCGCTATTGCCCTATTTACGCGTCCGCAGGCTCGATCCGGTGATGGTCTTGCAGGGCTGAGAGCAGAGAAACGATGAAAGCCAACCTGCCGCCGGTCGCCGTGCACAATGTCCACAAAACATACCGCCGGGGCGCCGTCGCCACGCCCGTGCTGCAGGGGGTCAACCTGGTTGTCGGCCGCGGCCGCTGCGTGTTGCTGACCGGGCCCTCCGGCAGCGGCAAATCGACGTTGCTCTCGATCCTGGGCACGATGCTCTCGCCGGACCAGGGAAGCGTGCGGATCGCCGGGCACGATCTGGGGCGCCTCGATACGGCGGCCAGGACTCGGCTGCGCAGGGAGTTGATCGGATTCGTCTTTCAGCGGTTCGAACTCTTGCGCGGGCTGTCGGCCTTGGACAACGTCGCTGTGCCCCTTGCCCTGAGGCGGATGCCCCAGCGCGCGGCGCAGAAACGGGCGGCCGAAGCGCTGGCCGCCGTGGGGCTCGCCGACAAGCTCCACTCTCATCCGCGGCATCTCAGCGCCGGCCAATGCCAGCGCGTGGCCCTGGCCCGGGCGCTGGCCGGAGAGCCGGAGCTGATCCTGGCCGACGAGCCGACGGCCTCGCTCGAT
>JBBDNX010000458.1:0-3443 GCA_040877345.1 Pirellulales bacterium | reverse complement strand
GCGGTTGGTGGCATCGAGCAGGGCCCGGGCCACTGCGGAGGGCGGGCACGATTCGCTGGTGAACAGGCCTGCTTTTTCAGCCGTGCGGATCTTCTCCACCACGTGGTCCAGCGGGTGGCTGGCCAGGTTGGTCAGGTAGGCCTCCTCCCAGCTCTCTTTCACCCGGGCAAAGGCCAACTGCATGCTGCTCACGTGCGGCACGACCTCGAAGCGGTCCTTGCCCAGCTTGTCGCACAGGTAGCGGGCCATGCCGTAGAACAACGGATCGCCCGACACCAGCACCGCCACGCGCTTGTCCTTGGCGGCCGCCAGACGTTGGACCACCGGATCCAGGTTGCCGGCGGCCAGCAGCCGCTCGGCCTTCGAGGCGGGCACCCGCGCCAACATGTAATCGGCCCCGACCAGCAGCTCGGCCTGCTCGATCAACTGCCGCGCGGCGCTGGTGATGCCTTCGAGGCCATCGTCGCCGATGCCGATGATCTGGATTTTCGACGCCGTAGCCAAATCGATCTCCGCCGGCTCAGGCCGTGTCGGCCTCGGAAAGCTGGATTCTATGTTGCCGGCGGCGGGATGGAAAGGCAAGGAGGAAGGAGGAAGGTGGAAGGTGGAAGGTGGAACGATTTACGCGTAGAAGGCCAGGCTGGCGAAGCTGACGCAGCTCGTGCCGCTCTCGTCGACCGCCTGGGAATACTTGAGCAGCTCGCCGCGCGACGGGGCGGCCACCTGCATCAGCGTGTAGGTGGGCGACAACCCGCAGATCCGCCCGGCGTCGCGCTGGCGGGCGACGTGGTCGAAAAAGCCTTCGGCGTCGGCATCGCAGGCGGCGGCCAGCAAACGGTGGTCGTCGTCGGCCCGGGCGGCCAGCCGCTCTTCGTCCAGCAGCCAGTCGTCGCCGAAGCGGGGGCCCACGTGGGCCAGGTCGCCGCCGCTGATGTAGCAGACCTTTTTGGGCCAGGCCGCTTCCGTGGCCCGCAGCGCCGCCACGAAGGCGGTGAACTCGGCCGAGGCAGTGGGCCGCGTGGCCGAGGCCACAAACGGTTGGAACGATCCGGTCAGGATCGGCACGACCTTGAACGGCCGGCGGCCGGAGAGCAGGTACTGGAGGAACAGCACCTGGAACTCGATCGAGTGCTCGTGCCTGTGGACCAGCTCGTCCTGGAAGACGTCGATGGCGATGCCGGTCGAAGCCAGTTGATGGTCGAGCCGGTCGATAAACTCGCCGTCGGTCTCGACGGTGCCCAGGGGTGTGGCGAAGTGCTTGCGCGACACCGAGCAGACTTGCGCCAGCGGGCTGTGCGAGGTGCCCAGGATCACGAACACGTCGGCATCGCCGTCTTCGACCAGGCATTGGTAGGCCCAGGCGAACGCCGGACCGCCCCGATTGAGGTCGATGTGAGGGCTGAGCACGCCCCGCAACCTTCCGATGCCGCCGCCAACCGACGGATCCGGACCGGCAATGCCGGGTCCCTCGTCGCAGTCGAAGCACTCGGCAAGCTGCCGGCGCAGCGCTTCGGCATCGGACGCGTACGCGGTGCCGGCGTGCGCGGCGGCCCTCACCGGAGAGTCGAGGAACGCCTGGCTGGCCGATTGCTTGAGGGCACTAAACTGCGGGCTGTCCAGCAGGTGCCCGGCATCCAAGCGGGCCACGAACTGCTCCAGGTCGGCCAGCGCCACGGCGGCGCCCGCCTGCGACTGGAAGTCCGACTGGATTTGGCTGAGTGTGCGGCTGCCGTCCATCAGCGTGGCCAGCATGGCCGCCGGGTATGGCAGGGCGACCCCGTCGGCAAAGCCCTCCGGATCGCGCAGGGCGAAGAGCAATTCCTCCGGCGGGCCCAGGGGAAACAGCTCCAACGAACGCAGCCGCGGCCGCAGCAGCTCAGGTGCCATTGCCTCTTCTCCTCCGTTCGTCTCTCTAGGGACATTTTCCCCGGCTGCTGTCCGTGGTGTCAAGCCAGGTGCGCCGCCGCTGCGGGCTTTGCTGAGCCCAAGCGCGCGCCGCTTGAATGCACGCGCGCCGTCGAGTACAACCGCTTGGGTTGTTTATGCACTCCAAACTGCCGCTGGCTCCCCGCCCCCACGGCGTCTTCACCACCTCCCCATCCGGCCTCCCAGATGCCCCGCATTCTCGTTACTCCTTATCTTTTGCGTAATCGGCCCGGCCAATACAGCGAGATCCTGCAGCAGGCCGGCCTCGAAGTCGTCTATCCAAGCCAGTCCTTGTCCGAATCGGCGGCCGACCCCCAGCGGCTGCTGGCCGAGCTGGACGGAGTTTCGGGCGTGCTGGCCGGCAGCGAGCTGTACACCCGCGAAGTCCTGACGCGCGCCAAGCTGCGGGTGATTGCACGCATGGGCGTGGGATATGATGCAATCGACGTGCCGGCCGCCACCGAGCTGGGCATTCCGGTCACCATCGTTCCCGGCACCAACGACCACTCGGTGGCCGAACAGACGATCGCGCTGCTGCTGGGTGTGTACCGTGGCTTTCCCGGCCGCGACCGGGAGGTGCGCAGCGGAACCTGGCAGCGCAAGCCTCTCGCGCGGCTGGCCGGCAAGACGATCGGGCTGGTCGGCCTGGGACGCATCGGCAAGGCGGTCGTGCCGCGGGCCGTGGGACTCGGCTTGCGGGTGATCGCCTGCGATCCGTATTCCGACCGACAGTTCGCCGAGCTGCACGGCGTGCGGCTGTGTCCGCTGGACGATCTGCTGGCCGAGGCCGACGTCGTCAGCCTGCACTCGCCCTGCACTCCCGAAACCACGAACCTGATCAACGTTCGGACGTTGGCACGGATGAAACCGGGCAGCGTGCTGATCAACACGGCCCGCGGCGGCCTGGTCGACGAAGACGCCTTGGCCAAGGCGCTGGCCGGCGGCCACTTGTTCGCCGCCGGGCTCGACGTGTTCAAGGTCGAGCCCTTGCCCTTGGACAGCCCGCTGCTCAAGCTGGACAATGTGCTGTTGTCTCCCCACATGGGCGGGTTGGACCACGACTCCGAGCGCGACATGGGATCGCTCGCCGCGCAGTGCCTGGTCGACCTCTATCAAGGCCGCTGGCCCGAAGTCTGCGTCGTCAACCCGCAGGTCCGGTCCGGATGGAAGTGGTAAGAGGAGAAAGGCAGAAGGCAGAAGGCAGAAGGATGAATAAGAGCATCTGGCCGGCCCTGCTCATCGTTTTGTCGATCGGTGCCATGGCGGCGGGGGCCGATGGGGCGGCGGACGCTAACCGGCTGGTCTACCTGGACGAGAGTGATCCGTACTACGTTTCGCGCGACTTCGCCCGCCTGGCCACGCCGCAATGGGTGCGCGAGCCGGGAGTCGAGGCCGTCGTGGTGCTGGCCATCGACGACATGCGCGGCCACGAGCGCTGGGAAGAATACCTGCGGCCGATCCTGGAGCGCTTGAAGCAGATCGACGGCCGTGCACCGGTCAGCATCATGACCTGCCAG
>JBBDNX010000457.1:0-3446 GCA_040877345.1 Pirellulales bacterium | reverse complement strand
CCCCCCCCCGGCCCGAGGCGAGCGGCCAGCACCCGCCGACGGCCGACGCCGGCGCAATCGGCGAACTCGAAGCCCTGCCCTCCGACGACGCACCCGTTTCGCCTATCCAGGAGATGTTCGGCCGCATCACGTCGGAGCTGCGCAGAATCTTTATCGGCCAGGACGAGCTGGTCTTGGGCACGCTGGTGGCCCTCTTTTCCGCCGGCCACGTGCTCATCGAAAGCGTCCCCGGGCTGGGCAAGACCTTGTTCGTGCGGGCCCTGGGACGAGTGCTGGGCTGTAGTTTCGGACGGATCCAGTTCACGGCCGACCTGATGCCCTCCGACATCACCGGCGCACCGATCTTCGATATGAAGACCCAGGATTTCCGCTTCCGCCCGGGGCCCGTGTTCACCCAGTTGCTGCTGGCCGACGAGATCAACCGCTCGCCGGCCAAGACGCACGCCGCCCTGCTGGAAATCATGCAGGAGTACCACGTCACGGTGGACCGGGTCACCCATGCCTTGGAGCGCCCGTTCCTGGTGCTGGCCACGCAAAACCCGATCGAATCGGAAGGCACCTATAATCTGCCCGAAGCCCAGCTCGACCGCTTCATGTTCAAGATCGTGGCCGACTACCCCGCGGTCGAGGAAGAGGCCGACATCCTCAAGATGCACGCCCAGCAGCTCGACCTCGAAGAACGGCTGCTGCAGCTCGAGACCGTCACCAACCCGCAGGAAATCCTGGCCACGACCGCCCAGTGCAGCCGGACCCACATCGACCCGAAGCTGATCGACTACATCAACACGCTCGTCCGCCTCACCCGCCAATGGCCCCAATTTCACCTCGGCGCCTCGCCCAGGGCAGGCATCGCCCTGGTCCACGGGGCCCGCACGCTGGCGGCGTTCCTGGGACGCGATTACGCCGTCCCCGACGACGTCGTGGAGATCGCCCTGCCGTCCCTGCGCCATCGGGTGATCCTCACCGCTGAGTCCGAAGTGGAAGGCCGCCGCGTCGACGAGCTGCTGAACGAGTTGATCCGATCCGTCGAGGTGCCGCGCCTATGAGCTCACCCGATCTCGGCGGCTGGACGGCCCTGCTTGCCGCGCTGTCCGTGCTGGCCTTCGTTGCCATACGCTGGCTCGCTCCGCTCAAGGCCGGGCGAGCGAGCTTGTTTTGGCCTGCCGCCGGGCTCTTGCTCCTGGTGGGGGCCGTCAGTGGAAGCCTGGTGATCTGGCAGGTGCTGGCCACGACCGGAGGCGTGCTGGGGTTCGGGCTCAAGGGGTCGCTGCTGTTGGCCACTCTGGCACTGCTGGGCCACTCGTTGAGAATTTTTCCCGACCGGCCGATGGTGTATGTGTTGCTCGTGCCGGCGGCCCTGTCGATCGCGCTCTTGATCACTCCGCTGGCGTGGCCCGCGGTGCTGGTGGTCGATGGCCTGGCCTTGCTCGTCGCGATCGCCGACCTGGCTACGCTGCCGCGGCAGGCAGACTTCGTGGCGGGTCGGCAGACGGGGCGCATCGCCTCGCTGAAGAAGCCGCATCCCGTGGCGCTCTGGATCGAAAACCGGTCGCGGCGGAGGTATTGGGTGTGGATTCGCGACCGCGTCCCTCACGAGCTGAACCCCCAACCCGACGAGTTCCAACTGGCGATGTCAGGCCGGAGCCGGGCGACGATGCGGTACCATCTGCACAGCACGCGCCGGGGCGCGTTCACGCTCTCGACCGTGCACCTCAAAGTGCGCAGCCGGCTGGGCTTCTGGCAGCGGCTGCTCGATTATCCGCTGTCGTCGGTGATCCACATTTACCCGGACATGAAGCAGCTCGCGGAGTACGCCCTGCTGGCCCGCACGAACCGGCTGAACCTGCTGGGGGTTCGCCGCACCCGCCGCATCGGCCAGGACAACGAGTTCGAGCGCCTGCGCGATTACACCCTGGACGACAACTACAAGCACATCGACTGGCGCAGCACGGCGCGGCGCCGCAAGCTGACGGTCAAGGACTTTCAGACCAACCAGAGCCAGCGGCTGGTTTTCATGCTCGACTGCGGCCGGATGATGACCAGCGAAGCGGCCGGTTTGAGCCTGCTGGACCACGCCTTGAACGCCATGCTGATGCTCAGCTACGTGGCCCTCTCGCACGGCGATTCGGTGGGGTTGTTGAGCTTCTCGGACGAGATCCACGGCTTCGTCCCGCCGGCCAGCGGCCTCAAGCAGATGAACCGCTTGCTGCACGCCTCGTTCGACCGCTTTCCCCGGCTGGTCGAGTCGCGTTACGACCAGGCCTTCCTGTATCTGGCCACGCACTCGCGGAAGCGATCGCTGGTGATCCTGATCAGCAACCTGATCGACGAGGTGAACGCCAACCAGGTGGGGCAGTACCTGCGGTCGTTCGTGGGAAGGCATCTGCCGCTGGGAGTGATGCTCCGCGACCGTCGGCTTTTCGACGCGGCCGAAGCGCCGCTGGTCGATGAGGAGGCGCTTTTCCGGGCGGCGGCCGCGGCCGACATCCTCATCTGGCGCAAGGGGGTGCTGGCCGACCTGGACGCCGCCGGCGTCCGCGCCTTGGACGTGTATCCGGACGAATTGACCGCTCCGTTGGTCAATAGCTACCTGGAAATCAAGGCCCGGCACCTGCTCTAGTCGAGCCTTGGCTTCAAGTGGAGGGTACGGGTGCTGGTCAAAGCGTTAGCCTGCCCCAGCGCAGAGGTCAGAAGTCAGAGGTCAGAAGTCAGAAGGCAGTGAACAAGGGGCGTCAGGTGACTGGCAAAGCGTCTTGTCATTTGACGGCGCCCAAATCGTGACGTAGATATCCAATACGGCTTTGCGGGCCGGCTTAGCGGCATTTCTTGCTCTTGCACCCGTTTCAGGGACATCGCGGATCCGACTTATGGGCACTTTGCTCGAACCCGGCCTGGCGGGGCAGGGGGTCAACGGCCGGTTCGAAGATGAAGTCAGCTCGCACGTCTGGCGGCTCCTTTCCGGCATGTGCCCGAACGCCAGCCCGCTGGAGCGGCGGCAGGAGCAGCGCTTTCCCTACCCGCGGTTGATCTTCCTTTCGCCGCTGGGCTCGGACGGCCGGCCCCGGCCCGGCGCCCCGATTGCCGTGGCGGGAAAGCACTTGTCCGAGCGAGGCCTGGGTTTTTTTCATCCGCAGCCCCTGCCGCATCGGCTGGTGATCGCTTCGCTCGATCAGAGCGACGGCGGCTGGCTCGGCTTTCTGCTCGACGTGCACCGCTGCCGCTTCACGCGCCACGGCTGGTACGAAAGCGGCGGCCGCTTCCTCAAAGCCGTCGAGTCGCCGCTGAACTCGCGCCCGCCGCCAGCCGGCCGCGCGCCGTCTTAGCTCGGTAGAAATCTAAGCTTCAGGCTACGATCACTGTCGCCCCCTTCGGGGGCTTTACGGCGGTCGGCGGCGCGCTGCCGGGGGCTTACGCCGCCCGGCTATTGACTTTCGCCCCGTCCGGGG
>JBBDNX010000456.1:0-3458 GCA_040877345.1 Pirellulales bacterium | reverse complement strand
TGGACACGCAGGGACCATTACCGAGACCCTTACGAAGAGTGAGCTGCTAACGATCCCGCCCGGCGGGTTGCCGGACCGGCTCGGAGCGAAGGGCCGGCCGCACATAGGCCCGGCCCTGCTGGTACAGCTCAAGCCGATCGACCAGCGGCTGCAGTACCTCGGCTGGCTGCCCGGCCGCTTGCTCCAGCACCCGCGTCTGGACCTCGATCGCCCGATTAAAGTCGCCCGCCGCTGCCTGACAGGCCGCCAGCGTGTCGAGGTACTGGAATTGCGGCGAGTCGCCCTCCAATTCGATGGCCCTGGTGGCGGCCTGCAGCGCGGTCCGCGGGTTACGGAACCGCTCATCGGGGCAAGCGGCCAGCAGCCAGGCGAGCCCTTGATAGGCGCGGCCGAATCGGGGGTCGATCGCCAGCGCGCGGCGGTAATCGTCGAGGGCCTCCTCGAAGCGCGCCAGTTCGGCCAGCGCCTCGGCACGGTAGACGTGGGCTGGGGCATTTTGCGGGTCGAGCCGGATGGCCCGCGTCAAGTCGGCCATGGCCAGGCGAAAGTTGCCCAGGGCCCAGTAGGCATGACCCCGGCTGGTCAACGTGGTGCCGTCGGTGGGTTTCAGCCGCAGCGCCTGGTTGTAATCGTCGATGGCCGGTTCGAGTTGTCCTCGCTGGAAGTGCAGTTCACCCCGGTTGAACCAGGCGTTGGCATAGCGAGGTTCCAGCTCGATGGTCTGGTTGAAATCGGCCTCGGCCTGGTCGTACTTGCCGGCCATGGCATAGCTGACGCCGCGATTATGAATGGCCCGCCAGCGCGTGGCGTCCAGCGACACCGCCTGCTCGAAATCGGCCAGGGCTTCCTCGGCGCGCCCCGCGTCGGCCCTCAGTTCGCCGCGCCGATTATGACCCCACGACGTCAATTGCCTGGCGTATGCCTCGTCGTGTTCGGATGGTCCGCTCGCCAGTGCCCGCCGGCATAACTCGATGATGGAAGAAAAGTCGTCTTCGATTCTGGCCGAATGGCTTGCCCGGTAGGCCTGCTCCAAGAGTGTCCGCGCGGAATCGGCCGTTGCATTCTCCTGGCCGCTGGCACCGCCGGCGGCGAGAGCCGCTGCCAGCCAGACGGCAACGAGACGGCAGCCTGCGGCAGCCAACTTGGGCAAGCTATTCATTCGATCGACCTCGGATGGTGAAGGGGTGCCCCACTGGCAAAACGGCCCTGCCTGCGGGGCGGTCGTCTATCGCCGGCCGCTGGAAATCAGGCCGAGGGCTCGGTCATGCTCCAGGGGTCCAGGGCCGCTCGGAGCTGTTCCGGGGACAGGACGCCTTGTTCCTCGCAAAGCTGGCGGATTGTTTTTCCGGATTGGAAGGCCTCCTTGGCCAGGGCGGCCGCTTTTTCGTAGCCGATGTACGGATTCAGGCTGGTCACCATCGAGAGGCTTTTTTCGACCGAAGCCTCGCAGACCTCGGCGTTGGCTTGCGTCTCGTCCACGCAGAAATCGACGAAGGCATTGGTGGCGGAAGCCAAAAGCCCGATGCTCTCCAACGTGGCCTGGCCCATCACGGGCATCATGATGTTCAGTTGAAACTGCCCTCCCGAGGCGCCGCTGACGGCCACGGTCTGGTCGTTGCCCATCACCCGGGCGGCCACCTGCATCAGGCTCTCACACATCACGGGGTTGACCTTGCCGGGCATGATGGAGCTGCCCGGCTGGCGATCGGGGAGTTGGACTTCGTAGAACCCGCAGCGGGGGCCTGAGCCCAGCCAGCGGACGTTGTTGGCCACGTTGAACAGCGTGGCGGCGATGGTGCGCAACTGGCCGTGGCACTCGACCAGGGCGTCGCGCTGGGCATTCGCCTCGAAGTGGTTGGCCGCTTCGACGAAGGGGATGCCGGTTTCCCGGGCCAGCACGGCGGCCACTCGCCGGCCGAACTCGGGGTGCGTGTTGATGCCCGTGCCGACGGCCGTTCCGCCGGCCGGCAGCTCGAGCACCGCCTGCTGGGCCCGCCGGGCCCGCTCGATCGACAACTCCACTTGGCGTGCAAAGCCGCCGAACTCCTGCCCCAGCCGCAACGGCGTGGCGTCGGCCAGATGGGTGCGGCCGATCTTGATGATCGAGTCCCACTCGGCCGCCTTGCGGGCCAGCGATTGAGCCAACCGCGCCAGCGCCGGCAGCAGCCGCCGCTCGATCGAGTCGGCCACGGCCACGTGGATGGCAGTGGGGAAGATGTCGTTGGTGCTTTGCCCCATGTTCACGTGGTCGTTGGGGTGGATCGGCTTGCGGGCCGACGTACGGTCCAGCCCCAGCAATTCGACGGCCCGGTTGCTGATCACTTCGTTGGCGTTCATGTTGCTCGACGTGCCCGATCCGGTCTGAAAGACGTCGACCGGGAACTCGCCGTCGTGCTTGCCCTCGGCCACTTCGCGGCAGGCATCCAGCAAGGCCTGCACCTGGCGGTCGTCCAGCGGGTTCTTGCCCGATCCGGTCAGCTTGCCCAGGTCGCGGTTGGCGACCGCGGCGGCGTACTTGACCAGGCCCAGGGCGTGGATCAGGGCCGGTGGCAGGGGCCAACCGGAGATCGGAAAGTTCTCGACCGCCCGCTGGGTCTGGGCGCCGTAATAGGCCCGGGCCGGAACCCGCACCTCGCCCATCGAGTCCCGCTCGATCCGCCACTCGCTCATCAAAAGCTATCCTCATCGCGGCCGCTGGCCGCCGCAAAAACCGCCGCGAACCGCCGCCGCGGCGACCGTTGCTCACACTGTCGAAGACTGCCGCAATAATACCCGCTTGCACCGGGCGACACAAAGCCGCGGAGCCCTATTCACCCCCGCTAACCCGAAAAGCCCCGCGGCGGTGAACCGGGCGCGCGTCGAGGGCGTAGTTACAGCAGAGTCGCAGGCCGACCCTGAGGCTGCTCTTGCGGCCTGGCATTAAGCCTTTATGATTCAACCATTTGAAGGGCCAGCCTGGCCATCGATGTTCCACGCGACCCTCCTTCCGGCCCGCGGCCCATGCTCGTCCTGAGACACGTCCAAAAATCGTTCACGCAGCCCGACGGCACGCCTCTGCCGATCCTCGACATCGCCCATTTTGAGGTCAAAGACGGCGAGCAGATGGTCCTCGTGGGCCGCAGCGGCTGCGGTAAGACCACGCTGTTGCACGTGATTGCCGGCATCAGCCGCGCGGATGCGGGCGAGGTCCAGGTGAATGGCTGCGACATTACCCGGCTGACGGAGGCGGGCCGGGACCGCTTCAGGGCCGACCATATCGGCTACGTCTTTCAGACCTTCAATCTCTTGCCCGGTTTTTCCGCGTGGGAAAACGTGCTGCTGGGGATGTCGTTCGCCGGCAACCGGGTCGATCAGGGGCGGGCCCGGCAACTGCTGGAGCGGGTGGGCCTCGGCCACCGGCTGACGCACAAGCCGGCCATGCTCTCGGTGGGCGAGCAACAGCGGGTGGCCGTGGCGCG
>JBBDNX010000455.1:0-3464 GCA_040877345.1 Pirellulales bacterium | reverse complement strand
GCCGGCCTACCAACGACCCGAATTCGCTCTATGCGGATCCGCCCGGCACGATATTGCCGATGGGCGGGCCACATGCCTACAGGGGTTTTGGCCTGGGGCTGATGGTCGAGATCTTCGCCGGCGCGCTGTCGGGCGGCGTCACGATTCGCGAGGTGCCGATCAATCAGAACGGCAACTGCGTGTTCATGCTCTTGATCGACCCGGAGCACGTGGGCGGAGCCCGGCATTTCGCGGCCGAGGTGAGCCAACTGGTCGACTTCATCCGCTGCTGCCCGCGGGCCGACGGCGTGGAGGAGATCGTGCTGCCCGGCGATCCGGAACGGCGCATTCTGGCCCAGCGCCGCGCGGCGGGAATCCCACTGGACGAAGGCAACTGGTCGCAACTTGCGGAGCTGGCCCAGAGGCTGGGCGTTCGCCCGGTCGGCTGCTGAACGGTCGGGCCTGAGCGGTTCCGGCCTTTTTTGGCCCGCCCTCTCTTGAGTTTTGCACCTCGGGGGGCGCATGATAGTGCTCACGGGCCCTTACCGTGAGGGAGCAGCGGTCCCGGAATCGTCTGGGCCGCCAATCCATTGCTTTCCTGCCGAGGTGACTTATGATGAGCCAAGCGACGCGATTCTCTCCGGCATTTGTCCGATCACTGAGCTTGATGTTGGGGGCCCTGGCGGTGCTGGTTTTGCCGGCAGGGGCCGTTGGTGGCGCGGACCCGGATGAGCAGAAGAAAGTCCAATTGCCCATTGTCGCAGGTGCCGAGCTTCAGCCGCTCAGGGCCCAGGCGACTCGAATTGCCCAGGCGCTGGAACTGCTGGGCAGTCCACTCACAGCCGACGAGCGCAAGGCGCTGGACCGCGCGCTGGCCGAGGACGACCCCGCCAAGAGCAGCCGGCAGATCCAAGAGGCGCTCGATGCGCTGTGCCTGGCCGGCGTGAACGTCAACCCGGAGAGCCGCGTCAAGGCCACGGCCGGACCCGCCGCCAAGGAGTTGATGCAGCAGGGCTGGCGGGTGTTTCTGGTCAAGGTCCACAACGAGGCGGGCGTGACGGCCCGGCTGCGGGTTTCCAGTCCCAACGCGCAGCCGGTATACGAGCGGGGCTCCAACCAGCCGGTGGCCGTGAAAAAAATCAGCCCGGCCGAACTGGCCGATCGTTGGCTCGACCTGGAGATGTTCGACAAGCAACCGTTGAACGAGACGCTGTCCGGCCTGGCGGTAGAGTATCGCGTGATCCAGCTCCATAGCCGCGACGCGGGCAAGCGCGAGGCGAAGCTGATGTTCGACGTGGGGCAGGGCACCCAGGACCTGGGCTTCCGCAACGAGCTCAACCTGTTGTTCCAGTGCCGGCCGGCTGTCGAAGTGGCCCTCAGCGTGCTCGACGACGACGGCACGCCGACCATGGGCCAGTTCGTCTTCCGGGATTCGCTGGGCCGCGTCTATCCGTCGCGGGCTCGGCGGCTGGCGCCCGACTTCTTCTTTCACGACCAGGTCTATCGGGCCGACGGCGAGAACGTGCTGCTGCCGCCGGGGGCGTACGACGTGACCTACACGCGCGGCCCCGAATACAAGATCCACAAGCGGCGCATCGAGGTGCCTGAAGCGGACAAGCACCAGGAGAATTTCCGCCTGGCCCGCTGGATCAAGCTGGCCGACCTGGGTTGGTACTCCGGCGATCACCACGTGCACGGCGCGGGCTGCGCCCATTACGAAGCGCCGACCGAGGGGGTCGGGCCGGAGGACATGATGCGGCACATCCTGGGCGAGGACCTCAACGTGGGGTGCGTTCTGTCGTGGGGGCCGTGCTGGTACTTTCAAAAGCAGTTCTTCGAGGGACAGGTCAACTCGCTGTCGACGCCGCAGAACCTGATGCGCTACGACGTGGAGGTCTCTGGCTTCCCCAGCTCGCACGCCGGCCACTTGTGCCTGCTGCGGCTCAATGAAGACGACTACCCCGGCACCTCGCGGATCGAAGAGTGGCCCAGTTGGGACCTGCCCGTGCTCAAGTGGGGCAAAGAGCAGGGGGGCATCGTCGGCTTTTCGCATAGCGGCTGGGGCCTGCAGGTGCCGTCGCAAACGTTGCCCAACTACGATATGCCCCCCTTCGACGGCATCGGCGCCAACGAGTACATCGTCGACGTGGTCCACGACGTTTGCCACTTCATCTCGGCGGTCGACACGCCGATCATCTGGGAGCTGGGCATCTGGTACCACACGCTCAACTGCGGGTATACCGCGCGGATCAGCGGCGAAACCGATTTCCCCTGCATCTACGGCGAGCGCGTCGGCCTGGGGCGGGCCTACGTCAAGCTCGACGTGCCGCCCGGCCAGCCGCTCGATTACGACCATTGGGCCGAGGGCATCCGCGACGGCCGCAGCTACTGCTGCGACGGGCTGAGCCACCTGGTCGACTTCACCGTGGGCGGCCTGGGCGTCGGCGAAGCGGGCGAGGGCGGCCGGGCGAGCGTGCTGGCCGTCGGCGCCGGCGACAAGCCGCTATCCGTCAGCGTGCGGGCGGCCGCCATGCTCGGAGAAGAGCCCCGCGAAGACATCCGTTCTCTGGCTCTAGACAAGAAGCCGTATTGGCACGTCGAGCGGGCCCGCATCGGCGACACCCGCAAAGTGCCCGTCGAGCTGATCGTCAACGGCCACAGCGTCGAAACCCGCGAGATCGAGGCCGACGGCAAGTTGAACGACGTCGAGTTCGAGTTCAAGCCGAAGCACTCCAGTTGGGTCGCCGTGCGGATCTTCCCCAGCTCGCACACCAACCCGGTGTTTGTGGAGGTCGACGGCAAGCCGATCCGCGCCAGCAAGAAGAGCGCCCAGTGGTGTCTGGAGGCCGTCGACGTCTGCTGGCAGAAGAAGTCGCCCCAGATCCGCGAAACCGAGCGGGCCGAGGCCGCCGAGGCGTTTGAAGTGGCCCGGCAGGCGTATCGCAAGATCCTCGCGGAGTCGCAGGAAGACTAATTGCTGGTCGCTGGTTGCCGGTTGCTACCGAGGGTCAAGCTGACTCGCGGCGCGTTCCGGCAGTCTTTCGGTCATGCGCGTGGCTCGTACGCGGAATTGGAAACCCAATTGCTGATCGCGGCGAATCTCGGGTATATGCCCCACGACCACGATTGGTCGAACCCCTCGCCGAAATCGGCCGGCTGCTCAACGGACGTAGCGGTGGGAGCGCTGCCGTCAGGGCCGGATTGATGGGGGCGAACCCCCGGAACCCACTCAAAAGTCCGAAGAGCCGTCCAATCAATCCTCCTTCATCCAGTACCAATTCCCGAACAAGTGCCCTGTGTTGCCGCTGTTGTAGCGGAAGCCTTCAATGCCGTTTGGGCTGTAGATGAATCCAGATTCCGCGTCGTCCGCGAGAACAAACACGAGGCGCTCCGGCACTTGTTTCCGGCTCGCTGCCGCGGAGATCGTGTACAGCCCGCATCTTTGATCCGCGTCCAGGCCAAGTTCAGCGTACGGCGCTACGTCT
>JBBDNX010000454.1:0-3472 GCA_040877345.1 Pirellulales bacterium | reverse complement strand
GGAATGAAACGGAATGAATTCCGTTCTACGTGTCGAGCTCCGGAAGACCGACGAAATACTGGAGCGATTCGGGATTGGCTAGCGCTTCGCGGTTGCGGATGGGAAGGCCGTGGATCATGTCGCGGACGGCCAGCTCCACGGTCTTGCCGCTCTTGGTGCGGGGGACGTCGGCCACCGCCACGATCTTGGCGGGCACGTGGCGTGGACTGGCGCCCGCGCGAATCTGCTCGTTGATCCGCGACTTCAATGGTTCGTCCAGCGCCAGGCCGGGCCGCAGCTTGACAAACAGCACCACCCGCACGTCGCCCTGCCATCGCTGGGCCACGGCCACGCTCTCCAACACCTCGGCCAGCTTTTCCACCTGGCGGTAGATTTCGCTGGTGCCGATCCGCACGCCGCCCGGGTTCAGCACGGCGTCGGACCGGCCGTGGAAGATCATGCCGTCGTGCTCGGTCAGCTCGACGTAGTCGCCATGCCGCCACACGCCGGGAAAATGCTCGAAGTAGGCGGCCTGGTACTTCGCGCCGTCCGGGTCGTTCCAGAACCCGATCGGCATCGAGGGAAACGGGGCCGTGCAGACCAGCTCGCCCCGCTCGCCCCGCACGCTGTGGCCTTGCTCGTTGTAGACCTCGACCTTCATCCCCAGCCCGCGCGTCTGCAACTCGCCGCGATAGACCGGGCCGATCGGGTTGCCCAAGGCAAAGCAGGAAATCAAGTCGGTCCCGCCTGAAATGGAAGACAACGAGACGTCCGGCTTCACCTGCTGGTAAACATAGTCGAAGCTCTCGGGAGCCAGCGGTGAGCCGGTGGACAAAATGGTCCGTAGTGCGGCGAGATCGTGCGACCGCCGCGGCAGCAACCCTTCTTTCTGAATGGCCGACAGGTAGCGGGCGCTGGTGCCCAGCACGGTGATCCGCTCGGCGTCGGCCATGTCGAATAGCCTGGCGGGTGAAGGATGAAACGGCGAGCCGTCGTACAGCACCACGGTGGCGCCGACCGCCAGGCTGCTGGCCAGCCAGTTCCACATCATCCAACCGGTCGTGGTGAAGTAGAAGATCACGTCGTCGCGCTTCAAGTCGGTGTGCAGCACCAGCTCCTTCAGATGCTGCAAAAGAGTGCCGCCCGCGCCGTGCACGATGCACTTGGGGCGGCCAGTAGTGCCCGACGAGTAGAGGATGTACAGCGGATGATCGAACGGGAGCTGGGCGAACTCGAGCGGACCGCCGCCGGCCTCGTCCAGCGCCTGGCCCAGGAGCAGGGCCTGCCGGATGCCGGACAAGGGTGGATCGGGCCGCGTGTAAGGCACGACCAGCACCCGCTCGATGCTCCCGATCCGCTCGACGATCTGGCCCAGCCGAGGGAGCATGTCGAAGGTCCGGCCCTGGTAGATGCAGCCGTCGGCGGCAACCAGCACCTTGGGCGAGATCTGTCCGAAGCGGTCCACCACCCCCTCGACGCCAAAGTCGGGCGAGGTGGAAGTCCACATGGCGCCCAGGCTCGCGGCCGCCAGCATGGCCACCAGGGCCTCGGGCATGTTGGGCAGCCAACCGGCCACTCGGTCGCCGGGGCGGATGCCGGCCGACTTGAGCCAGGCGGCCAGCCGCCGGACCTCGTCATGAAGCTGACTGTAAGTGAGCGAGCGCTGGTGCCCGGCCTCGTTCCAGAACACGACGGCGGGGCGCTGGTCCCGGAACCGCAGCAGGTTTTCGGCAAAGTTCAGCCGCGCGCCGTCGAACCACAGGGCGCCCGGCATGCGGTCGCCATCGATCAGCACCGATTCCCAACGGCGGCCGGCCGCGACCGAGCAAAACGACCAGACCTCCGGCCAGAATTCTTGAGGATGGCCGATGGACCACTCGTACAGCGAGCGGAAGTCCGAAAGCCCGGCCTGGTGCCGATGGTTGACGGCGGAGATGAAGGCGGTCGCGTTGGCCGCGGCGACTCGACCGGCCGGCGGGGTCCACATGGGTCCAGGCATGGAGGGCGTCCGTTGGCTGGGAATGCGACGCCCCTCAATATACACGCCGCCCCGCGTCCGAGTGATCGGGCCGCCCAGAGGCCTTCAATCGCGCCCCACGCCGAGTGCGTCGGCCACGCGGTTGATGTAGTTGAACCAGGCGGCAATCAACGTGATCTGCAAAATGCCCCTGTCGTCCCAGCCCGCCGCGCGGAGCCGCTCATGGTGCTGGGGAGTAATCCGCGTGGCATCCTTGGTCAACTGCACCGCATAGTCGAGCATGGCCCGCTCCGGGGGCGTGATCGGGGCTTGCGCGTAGTCGCTCACTAGGGCCTCGACCAAGGCCTCGTCCAACGTGACCCGACGCAGAAACTCTGCGTGCGAGTCCAGTCAGTATTTGCAGCGGTTGGCCGCCGAGACGACCGTGGTGATCATCTCGTGCTGCCGCCGCGACAAGGGCAGCTCGGGCGACAACAGCGTGCCGAACGTGCTGAAGGCGTGCAGCAGCGCGTCGGGAATGAGGCTGTGCGAGGCGACGACGCCAGCCGTTTCCGCGTCGGACGGCTGCGTGCCGGCCGCGTACTCGGGCGGGTACATCGAGCGTTGCGCCTCGATCGCCTTGCGCACCCGCTCGTCGTCGGCCGGCGGCACGGTCTTGATCCAAGTCATCAGGAGGTTCTCAGGTCACGGTTTCCAGTTGTCCAGCAGCAGGGCCGCCCGCGACGCGCACGGTGCAAGCCCGACTGCCGTCCCTTGCAGTTTACAGAGTTTCAGCGAGGTGGCGCCTCCCGAAAACTGAAACCGGAAACCGAAAACCTGTTCTCTTAGAACCCGAACCAAAGGGAAACGGCAGGGCGATCGTAGTGCCGCCGCGAGTGATAGTGCCGGCCCGGCGGGTGATAATAATGGCGGCGGGGGCCGTAGTAGCCATACGGCCGATAGATGGGTGGCGGCGGCGGAGCGTAGTACACGACAGGCGGCTCGTAATAGTAGGCCGGCGGACCGTAGCTCTCGATGGAAAAGCCCCAACGATCATGGGCCGAGGCCGGCCCTGCCAGAAACGCCAAAGCAACCAGAAGTCCGAAACATCCCTGCCTGCTCATCCGTCCCTCCTTGAACGTAAAGTGACTGGTCAATCGGCCGCTTGGCCGCGGGGCGTAACTATAGCGTCTTTATCGTCATCCGGAGAAGGGCGACTTGGAAGGCAGAAGGAGGAAGGAGGAGGGCAGAAGGAGGAAGGAGGAAGGAGGAGGAGGTCATCGGCCGTGGAAGACAACTGTCGCCCACTTCGGGGCTTAAGAGAGGGGTGTTCGGTTCGGCAACCGGGGGCTTACGCCGGATCGGCTATTGACTGTCGCCCGCTTCGCGGGCTGAAGACGGCGTGTTGGTTCGGCTACGGGGCGGCGGCCCGAATTCTGGCGCTCTCCGGCTACGAGGGGGCCTAGACGAGCAGCTCGCGGATGGGGGAGCCGGTGGCCACGACCATGGGGCGGCCCTGGACGTCCTGGAGCGTCT
>JBBDNX010000453.1:0-3485 GCA_040877345.1 Pirellulales bacterium | reverse complement strand
CCTCGTGCCCGCGGCCTTGATACTCGATCACGGTGATGTCGTAGCGGTGGACCATGTAGCGGTTCAGATCGCGGGCATTGTCCTTGACCTTGTCGCCGTCCAATTCGCCCTGGAGGACGTAGAACGGAACGAGCTTCGCGTTCTGCCAGTATTGAGCACAGTATTTCCTGGCCTGGGCCACGATCGGAATCACCCCCGCCCAGAGGTCCGGGTGCGCCAGGCCAATGTCCCAAGCGGCGTCGCCGCCCATCGAGTGGCCTGAAAGGAATACCTTGTCCGTATCGACGCTGAACCGGCGGCAGGCGTCGCGCAGCACGTTGAGCACGGCCGCGTGCTCGGCCGCCGAGTAGCGGTACTCGGTCTGATGCTCCTGGGACCAGAGCGGAGCGACCACGATATACCCCTGCCGCGTGGCCTGTCCCAACCGCGCCGCTCCGTCCTCGGAGCTGCCGGCCCACCAGTCGATCTGCTGCTGGGGGGTTGTGCCCGCCCCGTGCAGCGTGAGGATCGTCGGATAGCGGCGATGCGGGTCGTATTCGGGCGGGAGTTGAACGTAATAGGTCACCGGGGGCTCGCCGGCCAGGCCGTCGACGGCCAGTTCGAAGAAGCCGGGTAGGTTCTCCAAGGCGGCGGTTTCCAACGGCGGCTTCATGTGCGCCAGTATTTTGGCGACCTGTGCCGGGGTGGCCCCTTCCTGGGAGGCGAACTCGGCAAGGATCCGGTTGCGCTGGAGTTTGACCGGTTCGGCCAGGTACTGCCGCACCAGGCCGCGGACCTCGTACAGCGAGAGGGCCACCGGCAGCCGGCGGGTGGCATCGTTGGCGCCGACGAGCCAGCCGCTGACGGCCAAGGCCAGCTTGTCTTCAACCTCCAGCGTGCTATCGTCCCAGAACTGGCGGTAGGCCGCCATGCGGGGGAGGCTGTCCAGATACAGCTCGTTGTGGATCTCGTCGCGGATCGGTTTCAGCCGGTCCCGGAGGGCGGAGTCGCGGATGAGCGCCAGGTGCTCGTCGATTTTTTTCAGGACTTCGTCGCCTTGCTCGAAGCGGGCACGGTAGTCGTTCTGCAATTCGCTGACGGCTTGGAGCGTCTCGCTGGCGACCTTGTCGGTTGGAAACTGCTTGAGCATGCGCTGGGCGAGTCGGTGCTGCCCCGCCTGGCTCCGCAAGCGGATTTCGGCCAGGGCGCGGCGGGCAAAGGCCTGCTTCAGGTCGAGCAAGGTCCGGGCGAACTGCTCCTTGCGTTCGGGAAAGTCGTTGAGGACCTGGTCGAGTTCCAGCTCGGCGTCCTTGTAGCGTTCGGCCTGGAGGTAGAGCCGCACCAGTTTCAGCCGATGCTCGATGTTCTTGGGATCGATTTGGCGGGCCAGGATGTTGCCGAGCGTCTCGCGCGGCAGCGAGGTGAAGGCGATCCGCATGTCCCAGATGAAGTCTTTGCCGGCACGGACGTCGAGGGCTTCGACCTTGATGTACTTGGGCGTAATCAGGGTGATTCCCTGGACGACGGAGATCGGGCCCTGGTTGGTGTTCATCTCCAGGATCCGCCGCCCGAATTCGGAGAACTCCGTGATGTGCACGATGGGACCGACCATGGCCACTCGCCCGCCTTGATCGGCCACGGTTTGGCGGACGTGGAACGTTTCGTAGGCCTGCCCGGTAGCCGACTCGTCGGCCTCCAGAATCCTGCGCAGCGGGACAAACACGCGGCGCAGGTTATCGTCGATGAGCACGATCAAGCGAGGGTCGGGGGCGCCCTCGGCGGGTGCCGCCATCGGCTTTTCGGCCAGGCTTTTGAGCTTGGCCAGCCGCCCCTCGATCACCCGGCCGTCTTTGAGCGTGATCTTGGAGCCCCGGGCAGCACCGCCCAACTGGGCGGCAGCAGTGGCCCGCGAGGCAAAAAAGCCGTCCGAGGCGAGCATGCCGGTCAGGGTGACCGACGTGAATCCGGCCCCGGTCTGGCGCAGAAACTCGCGCCGGGTCCGCCCGCAAAATGAGCCTTTTGGTTTGCTATTGGTCGATTCCGCCGTCATCTCGTATCTCCTCGGCCTGGATGCAAGGCCGTGCCGAGATCGGGCGCCAGGACGGTCGCTCGAGCCAATCGCGACCGAGTGAGAAGTCTCATGGCCCGATTCGCCTCCTCGAAAAAATGACCGCTCAGGTTCCGTTTTGGCCGACTGCCCGGACGTGTGTGATGGACGGCGCGGCCCTGGCGGTCCGCCGTCGGCAGCGAGTGGTTTCCCCCTCAATTGTCCCTTGGATTGGACTTAAGTCAATCAAACAGTTCTCCGGCACAGTCCTCCTGCGGCGGACCTTCGGCAGGAGGACAAGGGGAACGCGGGGGGAACGAACGAAGACTGGGGCACGCTACCGCTTTGCAGCCAGCCACGCGACGCTTTGCCGCCGGCCAGCCGCGGATGGCGTATCCGCCTGTTACCCTGCGGCGGTGGTGGAGCGGACGAAGTCGATGAACCTGGTGCAGGCGGGGGGAAGACGCTCGGCGCGGCGGGTGAGAATGCCGGACTGAATCGGCCGGATCTGCCGGCCAAGGCCGCGGATGCCGACGCGGCGCGAGCGGGTGACGATGCCCGAAGGCAACAAGGGCACGATGCCAATGCCGAGGCCGGCCTCGACCATGCGGACGATGATCTCGGTGTTGGTCATCAGGCCCAGTCGCGGCCGGTCTCGCGCTTGATGCGCTCGGCGAAGTCGCCCAACAGGCCGCCGATGATGTCCCAGCGGTCCGGGCGGCGCAGCTCGATGTCGCCCTGCGGGTTGATCCGCACCAGGCTGTCGTCGGTCACTCCCAGCTCGCGGAGCTGCTCGGGGTCGACTTCGTCCGACTGGACCACGCTCAAGAGCGACTTGCCCGACATTTCGATGAATTGCATGGTGTTGTTCTCAGTTCCGCTCGACGACCAAGCACTCCGTGCCGAAGGCTCGCGATGATAACCTGCCCATGATAGATTGGGCCATGGCCGGTGAGAAGCGGTGACGAGGAGGTTAAGGGAGGCCGGACGAAAGTGCAAGGTGCAGACGGCAATGGTCGGCTGCGGCTACTGGTGCTGGCCGCCCATCCGGACGACGCGGAGTTCCATGCCGGCGGGCTGGCCTCGATCTACCGCGAGGCGGGCCATGCCGTCCGCTTTGTCTCTTTGACCAACGGCGACGCGGGACACCACCAGTTGTCGGGGACCGAACTGGCCCGGCGGCGCAAGGCCGAAGCCCAACAGGCGGCGGCGGTGATCGGCGCGGAAGCCGAGGTATGGGACCACCACGATGGGCGGCTGGAGCCGACGCTCGAGCTGCGCTGGCAGGTGGTGCGGGCGATTCGGAGCTTTGCGCCGGACCTCGTGCTCACGCACCGCACCAGCGATTACCACCCGGATCATCGGGCCGTCGGGCACGTGGTCCGCGACGCATCGTACCTGGTGACCGTGCCGGCGCTGGTGCCCGACGTGCCCTGCCTGCGGCGCGATCCGGTGGTGG
>JBBDNX010000452.1:0-19362 GCA_040877345.1 Pirellulales bacterium | reverse complement strand
GCCGGCAGCGACCAGACGCCGGAGGGGCGGCGAGGGAAGCTGATCCGCGACCTGCAGTTGTTGCGGGCCGACCTCCGCGAGCGGCCCAAGGTAAGCGTCCGGCGGATCGCGTGGTTGGCGGGGGTGGTAGCCTGAGGGGGTCGGGAGGGGCCGACTTTCTCAGGAGGCTGGGCGATGGGCTCAGCTTCCAGGGGCTGGAAGCCCCTGCCGTACGTGCGCACGCGGGCGAGCGGAGAATAACGGCGCCGATCGCATCATTGGATCTTGATCCGTTGATGGATTTGGGTAGACTGGGGCTGCCTGCCGAAGCGTTTCCTGCCTGCTCAACCTGCCGAACAGAAGCTGCCTGCCAAGAACGGGAGGACTCACCATGCTCGATCTCGTGCCCGGCATCGTGCGCGATTGCGAGGGGATTCGCCGCCGTAGCTTTTTGCAAGTCGGCACGCTGGCGGGCTTGGGGCTGTCGCTGCCCGGCCTGTTGGCGGGCCGGCGGGCGCGAGCGGCCGAGGCCGGCCTGGACGCGACCGCGGTTGGCCCGGACGTGAACTGCGTCCTGATCTGGACGCGCGGGGGCACCAGCCACCACGATACGTTCGACCCCAAGCCCGAGGCGCCGCAAAGCGTGCGCGGCGAATATGGCGTGGTCGATACGGCCGTGCCGGGCGTCAAGTTTGCCGACGTGGTGCCGCGGATGGCCAAGGAGCTGAACCGCTTTGCCATCCTGCGGAGCTGGAACCCGCTCAACGGCAGTCATGGAGTGGCGGACCAATACTGCCTGTCGGGCCAGAAGTTCAACCCGGCCATCGTACACCCCTGCTACGGCTCGATCGTCAGCCATCAGAAGGGATTCAAGACGGCCCTGCCTCCCTTTGTACAGTTGGGCGACCAGGTCGATCACACGTTCGGGGGTGGCATCGCCGGTTACTTGCCGGCCGAGCACAACCCGTTCGAGATGCTCGCCGATCCCAACGCGGCCGGTTTCCGCGTCCGCGACATCACGCCCCCCGCGGGCATCGACGCCGGCCGCATCGACCGCCGCCGCGGAATGCTGAGCGCGATCGATGCCTTGCAGCGCAAGGCCGACGTGCAGCCGTCGGCCTACGACGCGCTCGACGAACACTACAAGGCCGCCTTGAACATGATCACGGCGCCGGAGACAAAACAGGCCTTCGACATCGAGACGGAGGACGCGGGCCTGCGCGATCGGTACGGCCGCCACACATTCGGGCAGAGCTGCCTTCTGGCCCGGCGGCTGATCGAGGCGGGCGTGCGGTTCGTGACGGTGTCGGACGGCGGCTGGGACCATCACACCGGCTTGTTCCCGGGCATCAAGGGAAAGATACCGCCTCTGGACCAGGCGATCCCGGAGCTGTTGATCGACCTGGAAGCACGCGGGCTGCTGGCGACGACGCTGGTGGTCTGGATGACCGACTTCGGCCGGACGCCCAAGGTCAACTCGGCCAGCGGTCGCGATCACTGGGCCAGCGCCGGTTTCGTGATGATGGCCGGGGCCGGTGTGCCGGGTGGCGCCGTGCTGGGCAAGACGGACGAGGAAGGCGGCAAAGCGATTTCGGACGAGTACTTTACTGAAGACGTGGCGGCAACCGTCTATACTAAGCTCGGCGTGCCGCTCGACCTGATCACGATGACGGCCGACGGCCGCCCGATCAAGCTGAACGAGGGGCGCGTGATCCGGGAGTGGATGTAACGCGGCTTCTGGAAGCGAGGTTGCCATGCCCCACGGGTCCAGGCGAGCGCAGGCGGCCGCCCACGTTTCGAGCGTGCCGCATCGCGCCGGTCGGGCCATGCCGCTGGGCCGGCGCGACGTGCTGCGGATCGGCTCGCTGGGCGTCTCCGCTTCAATCTGGCCGGGCCTCTCCAGCCAGGCCGGTGAAGCAGCGCTCGAGCCGAGGGGCACGGCCCGCTCGGTGATCTTTCTCTGGATGGCCGGCGGTGTGACGCACCTCGACTCGTTCGATCCCAAGCCGGAGGCGCCCGAGCAGGTGCGCGGCACGCTGTCGGCGATTGCCACCAGCATGCCCGGCCTGCACTTTGCCGAGACGCTGCCGAACCTGGCCCGCCAGGTCGACAAGTTCGCGCTGGTGCGGAGCTTTTCGCACGACAACAACGACCACTTCATGAGCCAGGCCTGGTCGTTGTCGGGACGCAAAGTGTCGATGGAGCCGATCCTGACCGAGCCGAACATCGGCTCGATCGTCTCGCACCTGAGGGGGCCTCGCAACCAACTGCCCGGCTATATTGCGGTTCCCGGCATCACGCGGCCGGGTCCTCCGCCGACCAACGAGTTCGTGGGAGGCTGGCTGGGCAACCAGTACGCGCCGTTTTGCGTCGGCGGGGAGCCGGAACAGCCGGACTTCACCGTGGGCGAGAAGTCGGAGAACCCTTCGCCGATCGCCGACGAAGACCTGCTGCCGCAGGCGCTGGGCTTTGCCGAAGGGCTCGATGTCGACCGGCTGGCGCACCGCTCGCAGTTGCGGGTGGCGCTGGAGCGCGCCTTGGGCGACGCCGAGAAGGCGGGCGCCATGGACGGGCACTACCGCGGCGCCTTCCACCTGCTGGCGTCGCCGGCGGTGCGGGCGGCCTTCGACCTGTCGGGCGAGCCTGGCCACGTCCGCAACGACTATGGCCGTACCAAGCTGGGCGGGCGCTGCCTGCTGGCCCGGCGGCTGGTGGAGGCGGGGGCCCGCTTCGTGATGGTCGACTACGGTTACGACCCGGAGTACGGCAATTTGTGGGACAACCACGCGGTGCCAGTCCAAAAGCAGCCACACATCAGCGAGATGGCCAAGCGCGGCTACCACGTGGCCGGGCTGGACAAGGCCTTTGCGGCGCTGTTGTGCGACCTGTCCGAGCGGGGCCTGTTGGACTCGACGCTGGTGGTGTTCATGACGGAGTTCGGCCGGACGCCGAAGATCAACGCCGACGGAGGGCGCGATCACTGGGGGCCGGCCGGGTCGATCTTTTTTGCCGGAGGCGGTGTGCGCGGCGGCCAGGTGATCGGCGCGACGGACCGCCAGGCCGCCTATCCGTTAGGGCGCGGCTACACGCCGGGCGACGTTGCGGCGACGATCTACCGGGCGTTGGGCATCGACGCTGCCGGGCGGATTCACGACCGCCAGAACCGGCCGCACTTTGTGCTGCCCGAAGGGGAGGCGATCGAGGGCATTTTTGATGGTTAGACTGGAGGCTGGAGGCCTGAGGCGGTAGGCAAAAGATGCTGCTGCGGAGTGTAGCGGCATGGACGGCGTCGCGTCCTCGCTTGCGCGTCGGGTTGGTGTGGTGTGCTGCGCCGCGCATCTACTGCACGTCGTCGCCGGGCGAGGGGAGTTGATAGTCGGCCGACTGCTCGACGCTGGAGATGCCCTCGACACGGTTGAGCTTGCCGAGCTTGGTCGAGTCGATCGAGCCGGTGATCGTGCCCAGCGACTCCAGCGAGCGCTCGACCGAGAGGCCCGCCGCGCGGCAGGCCTTGACCACCTCGCTCATTTTGTCGACGTGGTCGTCGTCGACCGAGACGACCACTTTCACTTTCGGCGCCATGGCGGCCCTGCCCTGTTAAAAAACCTGGCGGATGACTTCGCCGCGGCTGATGGGAAGGGGGCGGCCGAGACGGTCGGTGAACTCGGTGTGGAGAGAGTAGCCGAGGCAATGGAAGATGGTGGCCGAGAGATCGTGGGGGGCCACCTGGCCGTCCTTGGGATAAGCGCCCATCTTGTCGGAGGCGCCCCAGACCTGGCCGCCGCGGACGCCGCCGCCGGAAAGCGCCACCGGGTAGACAAAGCCCCAGTGGTCGCGGCCCGCGCGGGCGTTGAACTTCGGCGTGCGGCCGAACTCGGCCATCCAAACCACCAGCGTCTCGTCCAAGAGGCCGCGCTGGTCAAGGTCGTCCAACAAGGCCGAATAGGCCTGGTCCATGGGCGGCATCAGCACCGTCTTGAGCCGCTGGCTCTCGTCGGTGTGGCTGTCCCAACAAGGGTTGTCCTCCGGCTCGTCCGGGCCGCGATACCAGTTGACCTGCACCAGCGATACGCCGGCCTCGACCAGGCGGCGGGCCAAGAGCACGCTGTTGCCGAAAGGCGTGCGACCGTAGCGGTCGCGAGTGGGGGCCGTTTCCCGTTCCAGGTCGAAGGCGTGCCGGGCGGGCGATGACCGCAACAGGTCGAAGGCCTGCTGAGCGTAGCGATCGAAACTGCCGGCCACGCCTCCACGCTCGATCGCCTCCAGGCCGCGGTTGACTTCATCGAGCAGCGAGCGCCGCGACTCGAACCGCAACGGCGGAATCCCGTCGGGCAGGGTATATTCGTCCACGCGGGGCGAACCGGCGGTGGGATCGAACTTGAGCAGCCAGGGATCGGTCTGGCGACCCAGGAAGCCGGCATCCTGGCCGGGCCAGACGCTGCCGTTGGTGTTGAAGATCCGGTGCGGCACGGTGATGGCCGCCGGCAGGCCCGCTCGCTCGCCGCTCAGCCGTCGGACCAGGGCTCCCAGGCTGGGCGAATCGTTCGGCGCGCCCGGGTTGGCGTTTTCGAAGTTCATCGGCTGGTGCGGCTGGCCGGTGAGCATGAAATAGCCGCTGGACGAGTGGGCGTTGTCTCCGCTGGCCATGGCCCGCAGCACGCAGATCTTGTCAGTCACGCGGGCCGTTTGCGGCATCAGCTCGCCGATCATCAGACCCGGCACGGCCGTGCTGATGGGACCGAAGTCGCCGCGGACTTCCGGCGGCGCCTCCGGCTTGGGATCCCAGGTGGAGTGCTGCGGCGGCCCACCCATGAGAAACAGCACGATGCACGACTTGGCCTTGCCAAAGCCTGGTTCGAACGCGTCCGTTGAGGCCGACGCCTGCCGCTGGCGGGCGAGGTCGGGCAGGGCGAGGCCCAGCAGTCCCAGACCTCCGACGCGCAGCGTCTCGCGCCTTGTCAGGCCGTCGCAGAGTCGGCCGCGACTTCCCAGGAAGGTAAGCATCTGGTCGTCTCTCGATTCGCGGGGCAGCCCTCGCGCAGCGGCTGGCCGGAGGGCCAGTCGCAGCAGCGACTGATTATATCCGGGGAAAGGGGCAAGGCAAAGGCGGGGGTGGTTGGTCTTGGGTCTTGGTGCTTTGGTCTTGGGACGCACTGCATCACCGAGGCCACCGCACTGCTGAGCCGCGAGATGGGCAGCCCGCCTGAGCAGCGCACCCTGCCCGAGCCGGCCTTGCAGGCTTTGAAGCATGGCCGAGAAGTGTTGGAACGGGAGTTCGGCATCCGCGGTGGGAGCGCCCTGGGTCCGTCGGAGTGACCTAGGATCGGGCGGATCGGCCGAACCTCCTCACGTCGGAACTGGGGCACGCTTATCGTTGGCCTACAGCCTCAGGCCTACAGCCTACAGCCTGATTCGTGGCGCGACATCCATTCCAGATAGGCCGCGGCATAGGCGTCGAGGTTCGCCAGCGAACCGCCTCCGCGAACGGGCGAGCACATTTCGTAGGCCGCAATGCCGTTGAAGCCGCCCTCGCGCAGGGCCTTGAAAAAAGCGGGGTAGTCGATGCAGCCGGTCCCGAACTCGACGGCCCGGACCCAATCGGGCTGGACGCGCTCGTAATTGACCAGGTGGGGGCGGTATGCATAGCGCGGCAGACGGACGTAGTCGGCGTTGGTCGTGATCGCGACGTGCGGCGCGGCGCGGCGGGCGGCCTCGGCCAGGTCCTCGCCGCGCAGGGCGGGCGACCAGGCGTCGAAGCCGAGCCGGCAGTTGGGCCGATCGATGTCAGCCAAAAGCTCCAAGAGCGCGTCGGTGTGCAAGGCGAGGTCGTGATGGTTCTGGATGGCCACGGTCACGCCATATTGGCCGGCCCGATCGCACGTTTCCTGGATGGCCTCGACGACACGCCGCCATGCCGCGTGGAAGTCGTGCCCATCGCTCTCGTAGGCGGTAAACACACGGACGACCGACGCGCCCAGCTCGGCCGCGATCCGGGCCAGCGACTCGACGTAGGCGATCTGGAGCTCGATAGTGGGCACTTCGGCGGCCGTGCCGGGCCTGAAGTCGGTGTAGGCGGCGATCACGTCGCACTGCACGCGGTGTGTATCGAGCGCCTCTTTGATCGCCGCCAAGCACCGCGGCGAGGCATCCAGGGTAGACAGGTGCGGCCGCTTGCCCATCAGCATCACCGACGCATAACCCAGTTGCGCGGCGTGCGCGATGAATCGGGGCAAATCCAGGGCACTCTGGCCCCACAGACCCGCGTAGCTGACGGAGAACAGGCTCGGTTTCAAACGGGTGCGCTCCTGTCAAGGCGGCAATTGCCCACAGCTTCGATTGGCCATGATTGGCGGGGGCTCCATCCGCGAGTCTTGCTGGTCTGGCGGCTGCCGTCAAGAAAAGCCGTTCGCCTTGTTTTGCCCAAGAACGTGACGGATAGATTGGAGGGTGGCAATCATTTGAGGAACGCTCCGCTTGCTTGGGAAATTGACATACGTCAATTGAACGGCTACAATTCCGGATAAAGACGACCGGGTCCATCAGGTTGCGGCAAAGGAGATGACTGTTGGCGCCGCTCACCGATCCGGATCGCCTTCGTGCGTATAGCGATGCCCTCGGGAACTGGAACTTCGCGGGCTACATCCAGTTCGAACTAACGCGATCGGCATACGGATGGATTCGACGAGAGCTGGACAATGTTCCAACCAAGGAGATTGGTCGATTGATGCACGAGTTCGTCGCGGCTGGGGGCGAGATCGATGAAGTGTGCGAAACGCGCCCAGAATGGTCCAGTCAATACCAGTTCCATCACGACCTGCTGCTTCCGATGCAGGGGAAACTGGTCTACATCGAGACACGGTTACATTATCGACTGCCGATCGTCCCCGACGAGTCTTGGATTCAAGTGGTGAACGTCCATGGCCAATAACGCTTCCCAGCAGCCGAAACGCCCCTTCAACGCTGACCGACCATTCCCGTGGCGCTGCCGCCGCTGCGGCGAGGAGGCAGTGAGCATGTCGACAACGCGTTACAACGCCGAAGTCCGGCACGACGGGCGCTTGCACCAGTTCGAAGTACCGCATCTCCGGCTTCCCATCTGCAGTGCTTGTGGCGAGCAGGTGTTTACGGAAGATGTTGATCGGCAGATCAACAAGGCGCTCCGATCGCATCTGAATCTGTTGGAGCCGAGTGAGATCCGCATTGCGTTGGAAAGGTTAAAGCTTTCGCAGAAGGAGGTCGCTCGGCGCTTGGGAATAGCTGAGGCGACTCTATCCCGATGGTTGACTGAAGCCCAGATTCAGTCACGCTCAATGGATAATTTGCTTCGTCTTTTTTTCGGCCTTCCGCAGGTGAGAACCGCGCTCTGCGGAGAGGCGCAGGATCCCGAGCTTGGCATATCCGATGTTTTGGAAAGGCACTGAACTCGCGGTTAAGCCGATTCGGTCTATTGCGTAGCCTTCCCAGTAGCGCCTTGCGGTTGTGCTCCGCTCAGGGGGCCTGGGCCAGGCCGGCGCCGACGGCGAGCGAGGGCTGGGGCAAACGCTGGGCGCTGGCGGTGAGGGCCTGCCAAAGGGCGGCGCCGGTGATCTTGCGGGTCTGGGACCAGAGGGCGGCGATGCCGGCCACGTGGGGCGTGGCCATGCTGGTGCCGCTGATGGTGCGGTAACGGGCCGGCTCCGGCCAGGCGGAATAGACGAGAACGCCCGGGGCCGCAATGTCGATCTGGCCTCCGCCGCAAGGCGCTCCCCAGTTCGAGAACTCCGCCACGCGCAGAGCGGAGTCCAACGCCCCGACCGCCATGATCGAAGGGCTGTTCGCCGGCCGGCTGATCGCCCGGCTCCCCTCGTTGCCGGCCGCCGCAATGATCAACGTCCCGGCGGCCATCGCCCGGCGAGCCACCGTCTCGTAAGCCTCCGAGGGCGGCGCCGTGGCACCCAGCGACATCGAGATCACCTGGCAGCGGTTAGTGACCGCCCAGTCGATGCCGGCCAGGATGCCCGCGTCCGCGCCGCTGCCCGCGTTGCTCAACACCTTGCCGGCAAAAATCCGCGCGCTGTAGGCCACGCCATACCGACGTGTGTCGGCGGGCCGGCGAGGGCCACAGGCGGTGCCGATGCAGTGCGTTCCGTGCCCGTGGCCGTCCTGGGGCGGCTCGCCGGTGATGAACGACTCGCTCTCGATGGCCCGCCCGGCCAGGTCGGCATGGCGCAAGTCGAGTCCGGTGTCGAGCACGGCTAAGCGGATCGAGCGGCCGCTGGCGCGAGAATCGACCACGCGGGTTGCCTGCAGGCCCCAGGTGGCCTCGTCGGTGTCGGCAAAGGCGGCGGACGGCTCAGTCAGCGCCAAGCCGCCCGAGCCGCCGGAGAGTTGGCTGAACAGCGCGTTCACGCCGTCGCGGTAGCCGCGGAGGTATTCCAGCGATGGGCCGGCGGGGGGAAGCACGACGCCGGGTGCGATCGGTTCGGACAGGGCGTGCATGATCCGCTCCGGCTCGACGCTTTGAATGGCCGGCGCCTCCTCGAAGGCGGCCAGGAACTGCGCCGCATCGGGCGGGGCGCTGACCACGGCCACTCCGAGCTTGTCGAAGACGACGGCATCGGCCTGTTCCAGCTCGCGCATGGCGGCGGCGCCGGCGGCAAAGTCGGAGGTTCGGGCCACGTGGGCGGCGCCGACGGAGCGGCCCAGGAGGCGGACGCCTTGTTCCGTCTCCTGGTCGTGGAACGTGACCAGGTAGCGGCCGGTCAACCCTTCGCCGACGGCGGGCGGTGGTTGGGGGCGCTGGGGCGGCCGGCGGCGGGGCGGCAAAGAGGCGCTGTTGCGACTGGCGGCGGTTTTTCGACGTGACTTTTTCATGGGAGAGGCGAAGGGACAGAGGTCAAGAGTCAGAAGGCAGGAGTCCTGTCGTAGCGGGTCCGCTTCCTGTTCTGTCCGGCCGTGGCGGCGGTCTGGCCGCAGTGCTTCCTCCCGCCATCCCCGCTCCCCTCCTTCGGTGTTTTCCTCTGTTCCCTGTCCCCTGTTCTATCCCGGAAGGTGGCCGGCTTGCAAGGGGATGTGTGTGCAAAGTTTTGTACGGAAATGTTGTGGGATGCGAATGCCAAGGTGGAGAAGGCTCACCAGCGGATTTCCAAAGCCGGATTCGACAAGTTCCAGGTTCCACCCGCCGAACAGCAGGAATTGTTTGCCATCGTCGCAAGCACGAAGGGACATGTATATAAGAGGAAGGAGGGTGGTAGGCAGTCCGGCCGTGCCCGGCGTAGGCCTCTCGCTGGCGCGTCGGGTTAGTTGTCGCTGGGGCGACTGCCTCTCGCTGGCGCGTCGGGTTAGTATGGTCGCTGGGGGCGACGGCCAGAACTCTGGCGAGTCCTGCTACGACACGGGGAAGACCACTAGAGGCCGAGCTGCTTGCGGGCGGTGGCGGTGATGGATTGACGCAGGTTGAAGAAGTCCTCCCAAGGGTCGCGCTGGAGACTGGCCAGCCGGTCGGGAAGGTTCTCGACGTTGAAATGGTCGGAGCGGATCGCAGCGGTCAACTCGTCCCAACGCAGCGGCGTCGAGACCGGCGCGCCGGACCGGGCTCGCGTTGAATAGGCGGCCACGGCGGTGGCGCCCCGCTCGTTGCGGAGGTAGTCAATGTAAATCTTGCCGCGGCGGGCGGCCTTCGACATAGTGGCGATGTACTGCTTGGGGGCCCGGCCGGCTAGGTGCTCCGCAACGGCCTTGGCAAAGGTTTTGACATCGGGCCATTCGTGCCGGCGCTGGATCGGCACCACCACGTGCAGGCCCTTGCCTCCCGTGGTCTTCACGAAGCTGGCAAGGCCGAGCGTGTTTAGAAAGTCGCGCAGCTCGAAGGCCGCGTCGATCACGCGCGGCCAACTTACGGCCGGGTCGGGGTCGAGATCGAAGATCAGACGATCGGGATGCTCCAGGTCGTCGTCCCGGGCGCCCCAGGGATGAATCTCCAGGCCGCCGATCTGCACGATGCCGATCAACCCCGGCAGGTCGTCGACCGCAAGATAGTGGGCGGTTTTGTCTTTTTCCGTGACCGGGACGCGGCGCAAGGTGGTTGGGATGCCGGGGCGGGCGTGCTTCTGGAAAAAGCAGGCCTCGCCGTAGCCTTCGGGGCAGCGCACGATCGCAAGCGGCCGCCCCCTGAGGTGCGGCAGGATCCAGCCCGAGATCTGGGCATAGAATGCGGCCAGGCCGAGCTTGGTAATTCCCCGGCCGGGATAGAGCACGCGTTCGGGGTGCGTGAGGCGCACGCCTTCCAACAGCTTGAGGTCGGGCTGGTTGTTTTGAGCGAGTGGCCTCGGGGCGGGTCGGTGCACGTTCTTGCCGTCACGCTTCGTCGCCTTGGATCGGGTGTTCGATTTTTCCGATCTGGACTGGGCCGACTTGGACTGGGCCGACTTGGACTGGGCCGACCTGGACTTTGCCTGTTTGGAGTTGGCTGCTTTCGAGTCGGACATCTTTCCGTTGCTCCGCGTTGCTTCGGAATCCGCTGATGGGTCCTCAATCACGGCCTCGCGAGTCACTTGCCGAGCCGGCTTGTCCTCGCGCAAGCCTTGAAACGAAGGGTGGCGCAGTTGCATGTCGTCGGTCCAGTTGCTGAACTCGACCTGGGCCACCAGCTCGGGCTTTACCCAGTGCGTGCCGCGGCCGGCGGTGCGAGCCTTCAAGTTGACGAAGGGGGAGCCGGGCTGCTCGAGCTTCTCGAGCCGCCGCCGCAGGTCGTCGAGCAGCTCGTCGGAAAAGCCGGTGCCCACTCGGCCGGCATAGACGAGACCTCGCTTGTCGTAGTAGCCGACCAGGAGTGCCCCCAGTCCCTTGCGGGAACCAGCCGGCTCGGTAAAGCCGCCGATGACGAACTCCTCGCGCCGGACGCACTTGGTTTTGAGCCAGCTTCCGCCGCGGCCTGCCACGTAGGGCCGGTCGCGGCGCTTGGAGACGGTGCCCTCGAGGCCCGTGCGGCAGCACTCGCGGAAGAAGCCGGGGCCGTCCCCCTCCAGGTGGTCGCTGTACCGGACGCGGCCGCCGGTAGCGGAGGCGAGCAGCTTTTTCAGCAGCTCCTTGCGTTTTTCCAGCGGCACGGGGCGGATGTCGTAGCCGTCGAGATATAAGAGGTCGAAGACGTAGTAGACCAATTCGTTCGAGCGGCCATCGCGAAAGGCGGTCTGGAGGGCCTGGAAGCTGCTAACGCCATTGGGCAGCAGGGCGACCACCTCGCCGTCGAGCACGGCCTGTCGAACGCTGAGACGTTCAACCGCGGTGACCAGCGCGCCGAAGCGATGGGTCCAATCCTGCTGGCCGCGAGTGACGAAGCGGGTTCGCTCGCCGTCGCGGGTACAGATCAAGCGATAGCCGTCGAACTTGATTTCGTGCAGCCAGAGGTCGGTGTCGGGAGGGTGCTTGGTCAAGCGGGCCAATTGAACGCTGATCGTTTCGGGCAGGGGCGCTTTTTTGGCGCCAGGCAACGAAGCCACGTCGAGTGCCGGGCTTTTGCGGCCCTTGGCGGCCGGCCCGCCGCCTCGGGCGCGTTTCGCTTTGGCCAGCTTCTCCTCGGCGATAGCGGCCACCTTTTCCGCGGCCGCGGCCAGCCGGGGCGGCATGCGCTGCGATCGGGTCGACTTGCGCTTGGAGTGCCAGGTGCGGTCGCGCTGGTGAGCGACCTCGTCCAAGCTGCGGCCGCTGACCACGCTGTCGGGCAGCTCCTTGAGGACGTCGAACTCGCTGAGGGGGCGGGCCGCCTCGTCGCGCTCCTTGATCAACAGCCAGTTCGGCGAGCGGTCGCCCGACCGGGCCGGCATGCGGACGAGCATCCAGCCGCCTTGGAGCTTCTGGCCGTGCAACTGGAACTTGAGCTTGCCGCTCTTGTACTGTTCGACCGGGTCGCCTTCGGTGGTCCACTCGCCGCGGTCCCAGACGATCACCGTCCCGCCGCCGTACTCGCCCTCGGGAATCACGCCTTCGAAATCGGCGTATTCCAGGGGGTGGTCCTCGACCTCGACGGCCAACCGCTTTTCCTTGGGATCGAGACTGGGGCCCTTGGGCACGGCCCAGCTCTTCAGCACGCCCTCCATTTCCAGGCGAAGGTCGTAATGGAGCCGCCGGGCAGCGTGCTTTTGGACGACGAACAGCGGCCCGGCGCGCTTTTTTGGTGACGTGCGCTTGGCCCTCGTGAGGGTAGCTTTCTTCTTGGCCTTGCCGGCCGTGGCCTTGGGCTCCGGCGTTCGCTCGAAGTGGCGTTTGCGTTGATATTCTTCGATGGGCTGGTCTTTTGTCATTGGTCATTGGTCATTGGTCACTGGTCATTGGTCATTTGTCATTGGTCATTGGTCCTTGGTCATTTGGCAAGTGACTACTCCGAGGGGCCGATGGATTTGAGGTAGGCGTTGAGACGTGGACTCAATTCGTCGAGTAGAGGCCTGAGAGCTTCTGTCTGATCGGCCGAGAGGAGGTTGCGACGATAGGCGCGGCGCAGCCAATGGCGGGTCTCGTACAGCGATGCCCGAGCGGTGCGGACAAATCGGCGATTGTCCTGATAGGTTCCTCGACCAGTCCCCTCGGCAATATTGGCGCCAATGCTGTCGGCCGACTTCACGAGCTGCTTGCCCACCGTGTCGCGCGGAAACGGCTTCCAAACAAAAACCATGTCCCAAACCAAGTCGCCCAAAGCCTCCGAGAGCTGATACACCTTCAATTCTTCGAACGACAGAGTTCTTTTGTCATTGGTCATTTTTTGGTCCTTGGTCCTTGGTCACTGGTCACTGGTCATTGGTCATTGGTCATTGGGGCGGGTGGTTGGGTTCAGGGGGTCGTCGGGTTTACAAATGACAAATGACAAGTGACAAATGACGAGTGACAAATGGCAAATGACGAATGACTACGCACCGGGGATCCAATTGGTGCCGGCCAGCGGAAGGCGGGCCATGGCGGCGGCCTCGATGGTCAGGGCGACCAGGTCTTCACGCTCCAGATGGTGCACGTTCGACTTGCCACAGGCGCGGGCCAGCGTGGTCAACTCCATGCTCATGACGCTCAGATAGTTTCGCAAGCGCCGTGCCCCTTCGGCCGGCGGCAGCCGCTCGGAGAGCAGATCGTCCTGGGTGGTAATCCCAACCGGACAGCGGCCGGTGTGGCAATGGTGGCAATAACCGGGCGCCGTGCCGAGCTGATGATAGTCGGCCGTCACGTCGGTCCGCTCGCCCGGCGGGCCATAACTGGGGCTGTTGCACCCCAAGGCCATCAGCACGCCCTGACCCAGTGCGACCGCGTCGGCGCCCATGGCCAGGGCCTTGGCCACGTCGGCGCCGGTGCGGATGCCGCCTGAGATGATCAACTGCACCTGCCCGACCACGTTCATTTCCTCGAGCGCTTCGACCGCCTGCCGCAGGGCGGCCAGCGTGGGGATGCCGGCGTGCTCGATAAAGACCTGCTGCGTGGCGGCCGTGCCCCCTTGCATGCCGTCGACCACCACCACGTCGGCGCCGGACTTGACGGCCAGCTTGACGTCGTTAGGGACGCGCGACGCGCCGATCTTCACGTAGACGGGCACCTGCCAGTCGGTGATCTCGCGCAGCTCGGCGATCTTGATGGCCAGATCGTCAGGGCCGGTCCAGTCGGGATGCCGGCAGGCGGATCGCTGGTCGATTCCTTCGGGCAGCGTGCGCATGGCGGCCACGCGGGGGCTGATTTTCTGCCCCAACAGGACACCGCCGCCGCCCGGCTTGGCGCCTTGGCCGACGACCACTTCGATGGCGTCGGCGCGGCGCAGGTCGTCGGGGTTGAAGCCGTAGCGGGAAGGGAGGCATTGGTAGATCAGCGTTTTGGAGCTCTCGCGCTCTTCGGGAGTCATGCCGCCGTCGCCGGTGGTGGTGGAGGTGCCCATCTCGGTTGCCGCCCGGCCGATTGCCTCCTTGGCATGGGCCGAAAGGGCGCCGAAGCTCATGCCGGCGATGGTGATCGGGATTTCCAGCTCGATCGGCTTTTTGGCGTGGCGTGTGCCGAGCACCGTGCGTGTCAGGCATTTTTCGCGATAGCCCTCGAGCGGATAGCGCGACAGCGACGCGGTCAAGAACACCAGGTCGTCGAACGTGGGCAGAGCCCGCTTGGCGCCCAGCCCGCGGATCTCGTAGAGCCCGTGCTCGGCCGCCTGCTGGATGTACGCCAGCACGTGGCGGTTGAAGGAATAGCTTTCTTCGCGGTGTTCTTGGTGCGGCACGAAGTTAGTACTCCTGATGCGCGTCGGCATTCCAGTGGTAGAGCGTTCTGGCGGAGGCGACGCGCTTGAACCGCCGCGGGTCGCCCGCCAGGCCGGCGCGGCGGAGCAGCTCGGCGGCCTGCTCCAAGTCCTCAGCGGTCATTGGCTCTTCGCGTGCATCGGCTCCCAGGCCCTGGATGCGGCCGCCGACGTAGATCACCGCTTCGTACAGCGAGTCGCCCAGCCCCGTGCCGGCGTCGCCGCAAACGAGCAGCCGGCCGGCCTGGGCCATGAACGCCGAGACGTGGCCGACGTTGCCCCCCACGACGATGTCGCAGCCTTTCATCGAGATGCCGCAGCGGCTGGCGGCGTTCCCCTCGATGACCAGCAGGCCGCCATGTGCCGAGGCGCCGGCGCACTGCGAGGCGTTGCCCCGCACGCGGACGCTGCCCGACATCATGTTCTCGGCCACGCTCCAGCCGACGTTGCCATCGACGGTGACCTGGGCCTGCTTGTTCATTCCGGCCAGAAAATAGCCGCCGTGCCCGCGGACATCGACCTGGACCGGGCAGTCGAGGCCGACGGCGATATTGTGCTGGCCGGCGGGGTTGACGATCTCGACGCGGCGGGCACCGGTCCGCGGCAGCTCGTGGTGCAGATAGTGGTTCAAGCGGCGGACGCCGAGAGAGGCCAGGTCGAGCCGGACCAGCTCCCGGTCGGAGGTCAGCGTTTCCATGAATAGATTTCCTCCGGCAGCGGCTCGAAGATGTCGGCCTCCTCGATGCCGGGCAGATGTGCCAGCGAGCGGAATTCCGAGGCGATGGCCACGTAGCCGGGAGTTTCCGCCACGACGGCCGGTTTGCAGGCAAAGGCATCCCGCACCAGCGTGAGCTGGCCGGCGGTGGCCATCAGCAGCGTGTAAAAACCGTCGAGCTCGGTCGCGGCGGAGTGCAGCGCCTGGTCCAGCCCCTCGCCTTGTCGCATCCGCCATTCGATCCAGCGGCAGGCCGCCTCGGTGTCGTTATCGGTTTCGAACGTGAGCCCCTCGGCCTCCAGCTTTCGCCTGAGCATGTAGGGATTGGAGAGCGAGCCGTTGTGGACCAGGCAAAAGTCCTCGCCGGCGGTAAAGGGGTGCGCGTGGGCGGGGGAGACGGCCGACTCGGTGGCCATGCGGGTGTGCCCGACGCAGTGGCTGCCGGCGAGCTGATCGAAGCGGTATTGCCTGGCGATAACGGCCGGATGCCCTTCGTCCTTGTAAACGTCCATGGATCGCCCGGCGGAGAGCAGGTAGGGGGCCGGGTCGCACTCGTCGAGCCAGGCTTTGAGCTCCGCGGGCTCGACGTCGGCCAGCAGGACGGCGTGGTTTGCCTGGCAGCGGACTTCACACGGCTTGCCTGTTTGAGCAGTGAACGCACGGGCCAGTTGCTGCCAGTCGAACGCGCCGCCCGGAAAGAAGAGGCTGTATCGCCGCTGGGCGCCCGGCGCCGGGGCGTTGAAGACAGCCAGGCCGGCGGAGTCGGGCCCGCGTTCGGCCATGCACTCGAACATCGGCAAGAGGAGCTTGCCCAGCGAGTCGCCGGCCGACGGATCCTTGATCAAGAGCCCCACGATGCCGCACATGCTTAGTAGAACTCCAGGTAGCGGTTCACTTCCCAGTCGGAGACGTGCCGGTGGTATTCGACCCATTCCATCCGTTTCAAGGCGATAAACTCGCGCAGGAACTCCTGGCCGAGCGCCTCGGCGAACAAGGGGTCCTCGTCCAGGGCGACCAGCGCTTCGTGCAAGCTCTGTGGCAGCACGCCGATGCCGCGGCCGGCGAGCTCTTCGGGCGCCAGCGTATAGTGGTTGAAGTTGTGCGGCTCGCCCGGATCGAGCCGCCGATCGATGCCGTCCAGCCCCGCCGCGATCACCGCCGCCGTGGCCAGGTAGGGGTTGGCGCTGGAGTCCGTCAGCCGCAGCTCCAAGCGGCCGAACGGGACTCGGACCATCGACGTGCGGTTGTTCGCCCCATACGAGATGTAAGCCGGGGCCCACGTGGCGCCCGAAAACGACCGGCCCACCACCAGCCGCTTGTAGGAATTGACCGAAGGAGCGGCCAGTGCAGTCAAGGCCGGTGCATGGGCCAGCAGTCCGCCCAAAAACTGGTAAGCCAGGTCCGATAGTCCCAGATGCTTAGGGTCCGAGTCGTCCTGGAAGAGGTTGGCTGTCTTGCCGTCGGCCAGGGAGAGGTGCATGTGCATACCGCTGCCGGTGCGGTTGGCCAACGGCTTGGGCATGAACGAACAGATGCACCCCAGGCCGCGCGCGATCTCGCCGGCCGCCATGCGGAACAGCACCATGCGATCGGCCGACGTGAGCCCGTCGCTGTAAGTGAAGTTGACTTCGAACTGTCCGTTGGCATCCTCGTGATCGACCTGGTAGACGTCGATGCCGATCTGGGTCAGCGACTCGACCAGTTTTTCGATAAAGGCCCGGCTGCGCGAGAGGCCCTTGTAGTCGTAGCAGGGCTTGTCCAAGGCATCGCTTTGATCGGCGGGGCCGAAGGAGCCGTCGGGGCGGCGGCAGAGGAGCATGAACTCGGGTTCGAGGCCGGTGTTGATGGTCCAGCCGCGTTCGGAGAGCCGCTGCAGTTGGCGGCGGAGGATGTAACGGGTGTCGTAGGGCCAGGCGCGGCCATCGACCACGCCGTTGCAGACGATGCGGGCGTAGCCGGGCTGCCAGGGGAGCAGCGACAACGTGGAAAGATCGCCCACGGCCATGTAGTCGGCGTCGTGCGGCTCCTGTCCCAGTCCCCAGACCGCGAAGCCCGCAAAGCCGGCCCCGGCGCCCAGCACGTCGTCGAAATGGTTTACGGGAACCGCCTTGGCCTTGGCAACTCCGTGGATGTCGACGAACTGGGCCAGCACGAACTTGACGCCATGCTCCTTGAACCAGGCCTGGGCCTTGTCGGGTGTCATGCGCAATGGTCCTCTGACTGGAAGTTACAGGGCAACGTCTTCCGGGGGTGCGGCGAAAGCGGCATTAGAGAAAAACAGCGACAGGCCCAGCGGGCCGCCACCAAGATCGCGGACAATTTCGAGCAGTGTTTGCCACAAGTAAGGGCCGTAGCTGGCGTCGGCCCAGAGCTGAAAGGTCGGTCCCGCGGCCAACGGCCGGGCGAGCACCGAACAGGATACGGCCGCCAGGCGGGTCATGACGAAATCGGGTCCTTGGCGGAAATCGTAGCTGGAGGTCTGGGCCAGCACGTCCAGGGCCCGCTCTCCGGACAGGAGCAGCGACACATCCTGGCGCAAAGAGCGGCCGATGCCCGGCCAGCCGGCGTCGATCGCCCGCCCCAGCCGCTCGACCGAGTCGCCCTGGCAACCGTCTTCGAGAAAGAACTCGTGCATGGCGATGCGGATGACAAGGCCATCGCCCTCCAGCGGCAGATACGCGAACACATCGCGGGGCACCTGGACGCCCCGTTGCGAGAGGAAGTCGGCCGCAGCGGGACCGCGGACCAGCATCCTGGGCAGCGCGCTGGCGTCGCACAAGCCGGGCCCGGTCGCCACGTCGAAGGGGGGCTGGTCGGGCAGCAGCGCGGCCACGGGCATGTCGTGCACCGTGCCCCAAAACGGGTCGAGCTGGGCGAGCTCGGCGTGCACCGGACTCAGGCGTCGTGGTAGTTCGGTCAAGTGCTCTGGGTCCTTTGCCGCAGGTTCCGAGGGTCGTAAAACGGCATCCGCCGCACGGTCGCGGGCACCATCCCGCCCGAGGCGCGGATGCGAAACTCGGTGCCCTCTTCCGTCCGTTCGGGGGGCAGGAACGCCATGCCGATCGCCTGCCTCAAGGTCGGGCTGCGGGCAATGCTAGTCACGCGGCCGGCGATCTCGCCCGACTCGATCACCAGGTCGCACTCCTGGGGCAGCGCTCCCCGGTAAGCTTCGGACAAGACAAAGCCCGCCAATCGGCGCTTGAGCGGCCGGCCCAACAGGATTGAAAGACTGCGGCCTCCGACAAAGAAGGGCTTGTCGGCCTTGATGGCCCAATCCAAGCCCGCCTCGAAGGGAGTGGTCAGGCCGTCGGTGTCCTGGCTGACGATCACGTGGCCTTTCTCCAGCCGCAATATGCGCTGGGCCTCGACGCCAAAGGGCCGGATGGCATGCGGCCGGCCTGCTTCCATAATACCGTCCCAAACACGGGCCGCCCAATGGGCCGGCACGTGCAGCTCGTAGCTTGTTTCTCCGACGAAGCCGGTGCGCAGGACGCGGGCCGGCACGCCCAGGACGTTTCCCTGCCGCAGGCCCAGATAGGGGAACTGCTGCTCGGACAGATCCAGGTCGGTCAGGGGGGCCAGGATGCGGTTGGCTTGCGGCCCGGCCAGGTTGATGGCGGCCATGGTGCCCGTGAGGTTGGTGAGCAATACGTCGAGGTCCCAGAGGATCGCCCAGCGCTGCATCTCGCGATAGACGGCCCCGGAGGCGGTGGTGGTCGTGGTGACGTAGAAGCGGTCGCTCTCCAGCCGGGCGACGACGCCGTCGTCGATGATCACGCCCGACTCGTCGCACATCAGGGCATAGCGGGTGGCGCCGACTTTCATTCCAGCGAAACGGCCGGTGTAGATTCGCTCGATGAATTGGGCCGCATCGGGGCCGCTGATCTCCAGCTTGCCCAGGGTGCCGACGTCGATCAGGCCGGCCCGCTGGCGCACGGCGCGGACTTCGTCGGCGATCGCCTGCGAGCGGAGTGCTTCGATGGCCTCGCCGGCCGGTCCATCTGGTTGGCGGGCAAGATACCAGGCGGGCCGCAGCCAGTCTCCGGCGGGCATGAACTGGGCACCGGCGGCACGGTGGCGCGAGTGCAGCGGGGTGTGGCGGCGTGGATGGAAGCCGCGGCCGGCCAGGTGCCCCAAGGGCACGGGATGAAAGAAGGGCCTGGCGCGCGGGCTGCCCGTTTCGGCCATGCTCTGCCCGCGCAGCCGCGCGAGAACGCGGGCCGTGTTGGTGTTCGAGATTTTTCCCTGGCTGGGTCCCATGCCGAACGTGGAGTAGCGCTTCAACAACTCGATGCTGTCGAAACCCTCCTGGGCGGAGTGCTCGATGTCCTTGAGCTGCACGTCCTCGTCCAGATCGACGAACACTTTGCCGGCCGGGTGCGCGACGACCGGATAGGGGTGGGACGGCGGCGGAAGAAGGGTAAGGGGAAGG
>JBBDNX010000451.1:0-3551 GCA_040877345.1 Pirellulales bacterium | reverse complement strand
CACCTCGATGATCGCAATCCGCCGATGGCTCTCGGCCGTGGTCCGCACGCGCTCGACACCCGAAGCGGAAACGAAGACGGCCGTGGCGAATCCCGGCGTAACGTAGTTGATCATCTGCTCGAGATTGAAGTGGGTCGGTGAAGGCCGGCGCTCGTAGCGGGGGCAGCCCTGGGCGTCGTCGGGCAGGCGGACCCACTCGTCCGGTTCGTTCAGATAGTTCAGCCCCAGGTCGTTGTCGATCGTCTTGGGGGCCAAGACGGCCGGAAAACGATCGGCCAGCGGCTGCAGCCCGTTCAGCGTGCCGTCGCCGCCGACGGCGATCAGCCCTTCGATCCCCAGTCGCTCCAGCCGCGGGCAGATATCGGCCAGCTCTTGCTGCTTGCCGGCGTCGATGTAGTCCCGCGAGCTGCCGAGGATCGTCCCACCCTTGGTCGGATCCAGTTCCGGAATCTCCCGAAACAGCGGGTTGAGGGGCACGTGCGGCACCCGCGGGTTGAGCAGGCTATTAAAGCCCTTCATCAGCCCGTAGACCTCCAGCTTGAGCTGATTGGCGCGGACGACGGCCCCATGGATCGTCGCGTTCAGGGCAGGCGTGTCGCCCCCGGCCGTTAAAATGCCGATCCGCTTCATTCTTGGTTTCCCGAAAGGTCGCCCGATTGTCAGGCTTTTTTCTTGATAACGGCCGCCGCCTCGATACGCTTACGATGAATGTAACCCGGCCGGCCGAGCCTGGCCAACCGGGCCGGCACGCATAAGATGCCTGAAATGCCAGGGGGCGAAAGTGAAGCATGTCTGCCGGTTGGGCCGACGCAACGAAGACGAGCAATCAACCACCACTGGCCAGCCCGATACAGCCTCAGTGCCTGGGCTGGGTGCAGGGGCGATCGGTTCCCAGTATTAAGTTTCCTGATGCTGGGTATCGCCCACCCCCGGTTGCAAGCTCGAATATCGCTCGTGCCGGGGTCGGGCCTCCAAAAAGGGTGAAGCCGTTTGAAAGCCGTTTTTGGTCGTGGTAAGCTGTCCGATTACCCAAGTTACGGAGCCGCCCCAGATCGGCAGCCGCGCTACGGTTCCAACCTCTGACAACCAACGAGCCAGCCAGTCGCCCGAGGGCCGCCCCGAGCTTCTTGGACTGGAATGCGGAGGGGCCTTCCCCTGGATGTTGAGGGGCTTTGCGGTTCAAATTGATTGCGTTTCCGGTCTCCGCGCAGGATGCGGGGAAAAGCGGGAGTGTCCGCGGGGTGGGTGCCATGTGCTCGGTGGGTAACGTTGCCCCCGTTCACCACGGATGAATCGACCCGGACCGCGGCATACCTCACAGCGGAGTTTGGAAAGTCGTGGACTACGAACAGTTTCCTGGATCGTTCTTCGGCCCGCCGACGCTGGTCGATCTGCTGCGGCATCGGGCCCATCACCAGGCCCGGATGCAGGCCTACACTTTCCTGGCCGACGGCGAGCAGGAGGAGCTGGTCCTCACGTATGCCGAGCTGGATCGGCAGGCCCGGGCCCTGGCGTCCCGCCTCGCGGAGTTGAACCTCCAGGGTGAGCGGGCATTGCTGTTGTACCCGGCAGGGCTGGAATTCATCGTCGGTTTTTTTGGCTGCCTCTATGCCGGGGTCGTGGCCGTGCCGGCCTATCCGCCCCGCATGAACCGCTCGCTGGATCGCATTCACTCCATTGCGCTGGACGCCGAGGCCAGGGTCGCCCTCACCACCACCGCCGTCCACGAAAGGGTGCTCCCCCTGCTGGACGAAACGCCCGATTTGAAACGCCTGACCTGGCTGGCCACCGACCGCCCCACGGACGGCCTCGAAGATGCCTGGCGCCGGCCCGACGTCGACAGCGGCACCTTGGCATTCCTGCAGTACACGTCGGGTTCGACGGGAACGCCCAAAGGCGTCATGTTGCGCCACTCGAACCTGTTGCACAATTGTGCCGTGATTGCCCATGCCTTCGAGCACACCCGATCCAGCCGATGCGTGTTTTGGCTGCCTTGTTATCACGACATGGGACTCGTGGGAGGCATCCTGGCCCCCTTGTACCAGGGCTGTCCCAACGTGCTGATGTCGCCCATGGCCTTCCTGCAGCGGCCCTTTCGCTGGCTGCAGGCCATTTCGCGCTATCGGGGCACCACCAGCGGTGGACCGAACTTCGCCTACGACCTGTGCATCCGCAAGATCACCCCGGAGCAACGGGCCAAGCTCGACCTGAGCTGCTGGAGCGTGGCCTTCAACGGTGCCGAACCGGTCCGCGGCGAGACGCTGGACCGCTTCGCGGAGGTCTTCGAGCCCTGCGGTTTCCGCCGCGAGGCCTTCTATCCCTGCTACGGATTGGCCGAAGCCACCTTGCTCGTATCGGCCGGACTCAAGGCTCAACCCCCCGTCGTCCGCGCCTTCGATTCCAAGGCCCTCGAGAATCGCACCGTCATCGAAGCACCGATCCTCGACATCGACGACGGCGCCCGCCGCCTGGTCGGCTCCGGGCAGGAGTTGGCTGATGAAAAAATTGTGATCGCCGACCCGGAGACGTTGCAACGTTGTGGCCCGGGGCAGGTGGGCGAGATTTGGGTGGCCAACCCCAGCGTGGCACAAGGCTACTGGAGGCGGCGCGAAGAGACGCAGCATACTTTTGGCGCACGGCTGGTCGATAGCGGTGACGGGCCCTTCCTGCGCACCGGCGACTTGGGGTTCTTCCAGGACGGCGAGTTGTTCGTCGCCGGTCGTCTGAAGGATCTGATCATCATCCGCGGGCTGAACCACTATCCGCACGACATCGAGCTCACCGTGGAGAAAAGCCATCCGGCCGTGCGACCCAATTGTGGCGCCGCCTTTACCATCGAAGTGGCCGAACAGACCCGCTTGATTGTGGTCTACGAGGTCGTTCGCCGGCAGCAGGCCGAGTTGGAAGTGGTTTTCGACGCAATCCGCCGCGACGTGTCCCGCGAGCACGAGTTGCAGTTGGATGCGATCCTGCTGGTGAAGACCGGCAGCATTCCCAAGACCTCGAGCAGCAAGATTCAACGGCACGCCTGCCGCGACGCCTTCCTGGCGGGCAGCCTCGACGTGGTCGGCCGCTGGGACGGCTCGGCCGAGGGCCTGCTCATTTCCGGGGAGGGCGCGCCGCTGGCGGCCGGGCCTGCGGGTCCATCGGCCCAGAGCGAGTTTGCCAAGAGCGAGCTTTCCGATGACTTTACTTACGGTTTCGGTGTCGGTTTCGCCCAGCCTCCCGCGCCTCCGGTCGAGGCGGCGGCATCCGGTGTGACGTCTTCGGACGCTCCGCTCGAATCGGACGGGGAAGCCCTTCTGAGCGGCAGCACCGCCGAGAAGGTGCTGCGCGAGGTGCAGCGAATCGCCAAGGAGCGCGCCAAGGGGCTCACGCTCGACTCGAGCATCGTCGAGCTGGGACTCGACTCGCTGGAGCGGATGGAGATCCTGGCTTCGCTCGAGGAACGTTTCGGAGGCCGTTTTCCCGAAGAGGTGCTGCCCCAGTTGGAAACGTGCCGCGAAGTGGTCGAGGCGGTCGAAAAGTACCTGGGCGGCGCGGGCGAATCC
>JBBDNX010000450.1:0-3554 GCA_040877345.1 Pirellulales bacterium | reverse complement strand
AGCACGACGCCCTGGCTGCCCTGGGCGTGGCCGTCGACACCATCTCGTTTGGCGGCGCGGCTGGCGGCGACCGGGCCGACTACGTCACGCCCCGCGCCACCGTCGAGCTGCTGGCCGCCTTTGCCAAGCGCCCCGACTTTGCCGTCTACCTCGAGGCCTTGCCCGTGCTGGGCGTGGATGGCACATTGGCCAGCGCCGTCGGCGGCGACAGCCCGGCCGTCGACAAGTTCCAGGCCAAGACCGGCACTCTGCTCTGGGCGAACGTGATGAACGACCGATACCTGCTCACGAGCAAGGCCCTGGCCGGCTACGGCACCTCCGCCGGCGGAAAGCGGCTGTCCCTGGCCATCTTCGTCAACCAGGTGCACATCACCAACTCGACCGACCGGGAGCGGATCGGCCGCGACCTGGGCAAGCTGTGCGAAATCATCTACCAATCCCTGTAGGATAGCCTTCCAGCCTCTCCCCGTAGCATAGGCTTCCAGCCTGTCGCTTTCGTACAATCAACATCTGCGCTGTCGCCGATACAAACCACAGGCAAGATGCCTATGCCACCAGGAAACCCATGCATGCGACTGCTCATCCACCGATCGATGCTGCTTTGCTGCTTGTTGCTGGCGCTGTCGCCCCTTGGCTCCTTGCCGGCAGGCGCCGAGACGATCGCCCGCTGCGGCGAGGGTTTTTTGGAACAGATCGACGGATACCTCGTGTTGCACGTCAAGGGCAAGCCCTACGACATGGGTTACCAGCACGGCGCGCTCTTGAAGGAGCACGTGCGTGAAAACCTCCACCACCTGTTCGAGGTCAAGGCCAAGGACGCCCGCATCGAGCTGTTGGGAATCCAGTTCGGCGCCAAGAACCTCATCGCCGCCATCGTCCGCGTTCAGGGGCCCCACGTGCCGGCCCGTTTCATGGAGGAGATGGAAGGCCTGGCGGCCGGGGCCGGCCTCAGCCCGGACGACATCCGGCTGGCCAACTTCATTCCCGAGTTGTTCCACTGCAGCGGCTTTGCCGTGATGAACGGCGCCACCATCGACGGCACGCTCTACCACGGGCGGATTCTCGACTACGCCACCGACTGGCGGCTCCAGGAACATGCCGTGCTGATGGTCGCCGAGCCCGACGGCGGCATCCCCTTCGTCAACGTGACCTACGCCGGCTTTGTCGGCTCGGTCACCGGCATGAACGCCCAAAGCATCTCGATCGGCGAGATGGGCGGCCGCGGGCTGGGCCATTGGGACGGCACGCCCATGTCGTTCCTCGTGCGGCGCGTTCTGGAAGAGGCTCAAACGCTCGATGCGGCCCTGGCGATCTTCCGCGATAGCAAGCGGACTTGCGAGTACTACTACGTCGTGGCCGACGGCAAGGACAACCAGGCCGCCGGCCTGGCCGCGCATTGGAACACGTTCGAGGTGGTCCGGCCCGGCGAGGCTCATTTGCTGCTGGACGAGCCTTCGCCCGATGCGGTGGTCTTGTCGGCCGGCGAGCGCTATCGCGAGCTGGCCCGCCGCGTGCGCGACCAGCGCGGCTCGCTCGACGCCGCCGGCGCGCTGGCCCTGATGGATCGCCCCGTGGCGATGAAGTCGAACCTGCACAGCGTCCTCTTCGAGCCGCGCTCCACCCGCTTCTGGGTGGCCAACGCTTCGCCCGACGGCCAGCCCGCCGTCACGCAACGCTACCATCCCTTCCAGCTCAGCCAGCTCCTCCAGCGCAGGGCCGACCCCGCCGCGCCGCAGATCGCCAGCCAACATGAGCAACGAGAAAACAACGGCGGCAACGACGAGAATTAACCGCGGTGCCTCCCTTCACATTTTACCGGCCGTCGTGGTATGCTGGATCAGCCCCGGGCCCCCCGGCGCACCCCCCCCCTTAAACCCGCCACGCCTTGACTCGACAGGAGTTCTCCCATGAGCGAACGGCCAGCGAATCGAGAGCCGCTTCCCCCTTCCCGCCGCGAGTTCTTAAGAAAGTCCACGGCGGCCGTGGTCGGCGGCACGCTCGCCGCAAGCCTGTCGATCACCAAAAGCGCCCATGCCGGCGGCAGCGACGTGCTTAAGCTGGGCCTGATCGGCTGCGGCGGCCGCGGAAGCGGGGCGGCCGCCGATGCGCTCGGCGCCGACGCGAACGTCCAGTTGACAGCCATGGGCGATACCTTTGCCGATCGCCTCGACTCCAGCCGCCGGCAACTGGCCGCTCGGGTGCCCGCCGACAAGCTGGCGGTGACCGACGACCACTGTTTTGTCGGCTTCGACGCTTATCAAAAAGTGATCGACAGCGGCGTCGACGTCGTGCTCCTCTGTACGCCGCCCCATTTTCGGCCGGCCCACTTCAAGGCGGCCGTCGCCGCGGGCAAGCACGTCTTCGCCGAAAAGCCCGTCGCCGTCGATGGCCCCGGTGTGCGCAGCGTGCTGGCCACCGCCGAGGAAGCCAAGCGGAAGGGCCTCTCGGTCGTTTCCGGCCTTTGCTACCGCTACGATTTCGGCAAGCGCGAGGTGATGCAGCGGATTCACGACGGCGCAGTCGGCGACATCGTGGCCATCCAGACCAACTACAACACGGGCACGCTTTGGATGCACCCCCGCCAGCAGCAGTGGAGCGACATGGAATGGCAGTTGCGAAACTGGCTCTACTTCACCTGGCTCTCCGGCGATCACAACGTCGAGCAGCACGTGCACAGCCTCGACAAGGCCGCCTGGGCCATGCGCGACGAACCCCCCGTCAAGGCCTTCGGCCTGGGCGGGCGCCAGGTGCGCGTGCAGCCTGAGTTCGGCCACATCTACGACCATCATGCCGTGGTGTACGAATACGCCAACGGGGTCAAGCTGTTCTCGTTCTGCCGCCAGCAGGATGGCTGCGCCATCGACGTCAACGACTACGTCATGGGGACCAAGGGCACGGCCGACGTCATGCGTCACGCCATCTCGGGCGAGAACAAGTGGCGATTCCGCGGCGAGGCAGGCAACATGTTCCGCCGCGAGCACGAGGAGCTCTTCGCCAGCATCCGCTCGGGCACTCCCCTGGACAACAGCCTCTACATGGCCCGCAGCACGTTGATGGCCATCATGGGGCGGATGGCCACGTACACCGGCCAGGTGGTCACCTGGGACCAGGCCCTCGGCAGCACCGACGATCTTTCGCCGCCCGCCTACGACTGGATCTCCCTGAGCGTGCCCCCCGTCGCCATGCCCGGACTCACGCCCTTGGCCTGACTCCCTCCTCGCCGTGCCACTGCTTGGGTCACCTGCCGACGTGTCCGCAGTTCCAAGCAGCGTCCGTTCCTTTGCCCTCTGACTCCTCCTTCCTCCCTCCTCCTTTCCCCCCGACCGCCGGGTGCCTGGGGCAAAGCGCGGGTGCCTGGGGCAAAGCGCTAGCGTGCCCCAGTCTTCGTAGGTGTTCCTCCCTCCTCCTTCCTCCTTCTGCCTTCCTCCTTCTGCCTTCTGCCTTCCTTCTGCCTTCTACCTTCTGCCTTCCCTTACCCCGCCATCAGCCGCCGCTCCACACGGCGCAGCGCCACCACAATGCTCACCCGGCCCCCCTCTCCCAGGGCCGCCGGC
>JBBDNX010000449.1:0-3563 GCA_040877345.1 Pirellulales bacterium | reverse complement strand
AGCGCCGGCCGATGCCAGCGCCGCCGCGTCGTCCTCGACCTCCTCGAACAAGCCCCGCTGGCCGCTCTTGCGGTCGGCCGACGCCGACGCTCCGGACTGCAAGGCCCGCTCCAGCACGCTCATCCACTGCGACCGCCGGGCGCCAAACGAGTCGAAGGCCCCGGCCTTGATCAACGCCTCGATCGTCGCCCGGCCGGCCACGGCGGGATCGATCCGCTCGCAGAAGTCGAACAGGTCGCGGAACGGCCCGCGCTTGCGCCGCTCGGCGCTGATCGCCAGGGCGGCCGGCCAGCCGCAGCCCTTGATCGCCGCCAGGCCGAAATGGATCTTCCCGTCGCAGACCGTGAAATCCCCCTGCCCCTTGTTGACGTCGGGCGGCCGAACGTCCATGTTCATCCGCCGGCAGTCCTCCAAGTGTTCGACCAGCGAGTCCTTCTTCTTGAAGTTGCGGCCGGGAATGTCGCCGGACAACAGGGCCGCCATGAACTCGACCGGATAGTGGGCCTTCAGATACGCCGTCATGTAGGCGATGAGGGCATAGGCCGTGCTGTGGCTCTTGTTGAAGCCGTAACCGGCGAACTTCTCGATCATGCCGAACAGTTCACCGGCCTCTCTTTTGGAGAGGCCCTTGGCCACCGCGCCGGCAATGAACTCCTGGCGGAACTTGGCGATCGTGGCCAGCTTCTTCTTGCTGATGGCCTTGATGCAGCTATAAGCGTCAGATAGCTCGATGCCTCCCAGCGCGTTGAGGATCCGCATCACCTGTTCCTGGTAGACCATCACGCCGTGCGTCTCGGCCAGCACCTCTTTCATCACGGGGTGCTTGTACTCGGCCTGCTTGCGGCCGTGCTTGACCTGGATGTAGTCGTCGACCATGCCGCCTTCGAGCGGGCCGGGGCGGTACAAGGCGTTCGTGGCGATGATATCGCGGAAATGGTCGGGCTTCATCCGCTGCAGGAGGTCGCGGATCCCGCCGCTCTCGAGCTGAAAGATTCCCTTCGTCTCGCCGCGGCACAACAGGCCGAACGTCGCGGCGTCGTCCGTGGGGAAGCGGTAGGGATCGATCCGACGGCCGGTCGACTGCTCGATCAGCTCGACCGCCTTGGAGAGCACGGTGAGGTTGCGCAAGCCGAGGAAATCCATCTTCAACAGCCCGGCGCGTTCCACGTCGCCCATGGCCCATTGGGTGATGACTTCCTCCTTGCCCTGCACCCGCTGCAAGGGGACATACTCGGTCAGCGGCCGATCGGCGATGACCACCGCGGCGGCGTGCGTGCCGACGTTGCGGGCCAGCCCCTCGATCTTCATGGCCAGATCCAAAAGCTCGCGGACTTCGCCGTCGCTGTCGTAGCTTTGTTTCAGATCCTCGCTGGCTTGCAAGGCTTCAGAAAGCGTGATGCCCAGGGTCTCGGGCACCATGGCCACCACCGCGTCGACCCGCGGGATCGGCAGCCCCAGGGCACGGCCCACGTCGCGGATGGCCGCCCGGGCGGCCAGCGTCCCGAACGTGCCGATCTGGGCCACGTTGGCCTCGCCGTACTTGTCCTTGACGTACTGGATCACCTCGCCGCGGCGCTCCTTGCAGAAGTCGATGTCGATATCGGGGGCTTCGAGCCGGCTGGGGTCCAGGAACCGCTCAAACAACAGGTCGTACTTGAGCGGGCAGACGTGGCTCAGCCCCAACGCGAAGGAAACCAGCGAGCCGACCCCCGATCCGCGGGCCGTGGCCGGGATCCCCTGTTCACCGGCAAAGCGGACAAAATCCCAAACGATCAGGAAGTAGTTGGGAAAGCCCAGCGTGTTGATCACCTCGAGCTCACGGTCCAACCGCTCCATGACCACCGTCGCCAGTTGCCCATCGCGGCACATCTCGGGGTCTTCGGCGTAGCGCCGCCGCAGGCCCTCCAGGCATAACTCGCGCAGGTAGTCGTGGGCCGACTTGCCCTCGGGGACTTTGAACGTCGGAAAATGGCGCTTGTCCAGCTCCAGCTCGATGTCGACCAGGTCGGCAATCCGCTGGCTCTGGGCCACCGCCTCCTCGAGGCCGGGGAAGGCGGCATACATCTCGCCGGGACTGCGCAGATAGAATTGGTCCCCTTCCATCCGCAGCCGATTGACGTCGGTGCGGTACTTGCCGGTGTTGATGCACAACAGCACGTCCTGGGCCTCGGCGTCCTCGCGGTTGACATAATGGGCGTCGCTGGTGGCGACCAGAGGCAGCCCCATGCGGCGAGCCACTTCCACCGCTTTGGTCAAGGCCTGCCGCTGGATCTCCAGGCCGTTGTTCTGGATCTCGATGAAGTAGTGCTCGCCGAAGAGCCGCGCGAACCAGGCGGCGATCTTCTCGGCCTCCTCCAGGTCGGCTTCGGCCGCGCGCCCTCGCAGCAGCGCCCGGCTGAACTCGCCGGAGACGCAGCCGCTCAGACAGATCAGCCCCTCGTGGTGCGCTTCGAGCAGTTCCTTGTCGATGCGCGGTTTTCGATAAAAGCCTTCCAGAAAGGCGGCGGAGGCCAATTGAATCAGGTTCTGGAAGCCGGTCCGGTTGCGTGCCAAGAGCGTCAGGTGGTAGCTGGCCTCCTGCATGTTGCCGGCCTCTTTATTCAGGCGGCTGCCCGGCGCCATGTAAGCTTCGTAGCCGAGGATCGGGTTGATGCCGGCCGCCTTGGCCTGCTGGTAGAAGGCGAGCGCTCCGTACAGGTTGCCATGGTCGGTCAGCGCCAGCGCGTTCATGCCCTGCGCCTTGGCCCGCTCGACCAGGCCCTCGATGGGGCTGGCGCCGTCCAGCAGGCTGTAATGGCTGTGGCAGTGCAGGTGAACGAAGGGGCGCTGGCTCATGCTTGGTCGCTCAATCCTTGGCGAAACGAATCCTTGGCGGCTGAAGGCCCTGACCCGCGGACCGAGCGGCCCGCCAAACTGCTGCAATCTACCAGCGCCAGCCGCCTGTGGGGAGTCAGTGCTTTCGAAGTTCTCGATTACCCTCGGACGCTGGATAACCGTCTCTTCGAGTCCCCCCTTCGGTCTTCTCCCGCTGCCCCGCTGCTATTCTTCCTTCGGCTCGCCGATCGATCGCAGATAGCCGGCCAACAGGGCTTGCAGGTCGAGCAGGTTCTGCCAGCGGCGCTCGTCCAAGGTCACGCGCTTCCCCTCGCCGTTGGCGCGCACCGACGAGAGCAAGTCGCGCAGGCGGATGTGCAGGTACTCCAGCACTTCCGACATCTGGGCCGCTTGGCCCGGGCTCAGCCGCTCCGGCAGCTCGGGCGGGGCCAAGGCGTGATAGCTGGTCTCGAGGTCGGGATTCTCGCTCCAGTTGAGTTCGAAATCAAGGCTGGCAGCCTGCGGCGACGCGGCGGCGTTCTCATGGCTGACGGTGCCGGTGCCCTTGGGCTCGCCCCGCAGTCCGGCCAGCCGCTCGGCGATTTCTTCACGCGAGCCGAACAACAGCACGCTGCGTCCCACGCCGATCATGTCGCCCACGCGGAGGATGCGCAGTTGCACGTCCTCGCCGTTCACCTTGGTGCCGTTGGTGCTTTCCAGGTCGGTCAGCACCAGTTTGTCCTGGTCTT
>JBBDNX010000448.1:0-3571 GCA_040877345.1 Pirellulales bacterium | reverse complement strand
GCGAAAGCGCCGGTGAAAACCGGCAGGGAGTCGGACACGCAAGAGCCCACCGCGAAGGAGTAGCGAACCACGCTGGCTCGCGAGTCATGCGCCGGCGGCGGCAACGTCGCGGGTGAAGCGTTGACAGGGGAAAACGCAGGCCAGGTATTCAGCTCCGAAATCACCTCAACCGGCGTGCCGACCCGGTGTTGCGACGGGGAAGGCCACACGAGGAGCAGCGTGCAACGCGAGCTGCCTTTCGACGCCGCGCAGGCCCTGAGCATGCGCGGACACCTCCCTGCGCGGACGGATAAAGGGGACGCGACTTAGGGACGCGACTCATTGTTGCGAACCGGGGTCGTCGGCAGCCCCGCAGCCGCCGGTAAATGGCCTCGCTCACAGGCGACATCCGCTGCCAGCGACGCCTGGCTTTGACGGATCCAGGCGGATGAGGACCGCGTGAACGGACTGCCCAGCTCGCAAAGAAGGAATCTTCGCGAGTGGGCTTAGCCTTCTCGTCTCAAGTCGCCCGGCGCGTTCTACCGATCAGGTAAGAGATAGCGGATACGGCAGCCTTTCCGTCGCTGGACGGTCGCCCAGATCACCGAGACTACCCAGCCTTGCCCCTCACGCGCCGCGACGATTTCTAACAACTCCAAGAGCCGTCTCAATGTACCAGACCTATTGGGGCTTGCGTGCAAAGCCCTTCGGCAATCGCCTGGATGCGGACCGTTATTATCCGGCGCCGACTCACGACGAAGCGCTGGCACGGCTCGACTACCTGGTCGACAGCCAGCGGCGGCTGGGCCTGGTGATGGGCCCGGCCGGCTGCGGCAAGTCGTACGTGCTCGAGGTGCTGGCCCGGCAGGTGGCGCGCAAGGCGGTCCGCGTCGGTCGTCTCAGCCTGTTGGGCATCGAGCCGGCTGAAATGCCCTGCCGAATCGCCGCCCAATGGGGGCTCGACCCCCATCCCTCGGCCACGCCGTACGACTGCTGGCGCGCCCTGGGCCAGCGCCTCATCGAGCACCGTTGGCAAGGCATTCGATCGCTGCTGCTGCTCGACGACGCCGGCCAGGCCGCTCCCGAGCTGCTCTGGCAGGTCTGCCGGCTGGTGCGCTCGGCCCAGGTCGATCGCGCCGGCTTGACCATCGTGCTGGCTTCGCGTCCCAAGGAGGTCAAGCGGCTGGGGGCCAGGCTGCTGGAGCTGGCCGAGTTGCGAATCGAAATCGAACCCTGGGATCTGACCGATACGGCGGCCTACATCGACCATGCCCTGGCCAGGGCCGGTCGGACGGAGGGCGTCTTCGATCCCGACGCGGTTGTGCGGCTGCACGAACTGTCCGCCGGGGCGGTCCGGCGTATCGAGCTCTTGGCCGATCTGGCCCTGCTGGCGGCGGCCGGCCGCGGGTTGCCCGGAGTCGATGCCGACACAATCCAGGGCGTCTACGAGGAGCTGGGCTTCATGGACCAGGCGATCCAAATGGGCCGCTCCGCCCTGCGTTGACCGAAATCCTGCCCCGCATCGGCGCAGCGTTCGCCCGGGTATCCGCCCCCGGCCAGTTTTCCGGACGGCCAAGAACGCCCAGGCTGCGGCGAAGTACCATGGCGTGGCCGCGGCGCTGACACTGGTAATGTTCCATGTGGACATTAGAATTAGCTGATTCAGCCGCCCGCCGCCAGTCCTGGTCCGTAGCCGCAGGCACACTGGTATATGGGGTCGGTGCGTAACGTGGCCGTTTTTTGCAAACTTCGTGGTTTGTTGAGGGAGCATGGCCAAATCGTCGAACCCCGCCGAGGCAACCGCCCAGGGGGCACGTGCCGTTGACGGCGCGCCGGCGGCGCTGCCGGAGGTCGAGCTCAAGGACCCGGTGATGGCCGTGGCATTGGCCTGGCTGATTCCCGGCCTGGGCCATTGGTACCAGGGCCGCCGCAGCAAGGCGCTGTTGTTCTTCGTCTGCATCATGGGCACGTTCATTTACGGGCTGTACCTGGGCGACGGGCGGGTGGTGTATGCCTCGTGGCGGCCCAACGACAAGCGGCTCCCCTTCTTGTGCCAGATGGGCGTCGGAGTGCCGGCGATCGTTGCGGTGGTGCAGGCCCGCCGCCGGGACAACCCGATTCGATTCCCGCTGCTATACAAGCGCTTCATGGTGCCGCCCAGGATCAACGAAGGGGTGGACGACGAGCTCGACGGACTGCAGAAGCGGCTGCACCGCTATTGGGAGTTGGGCACCGTCTACACCATGATTGCCGGCCTGCTGAACATCCTGGCGATGTACGACGCCTGGGGAGGGCCGGCCTTCGTCGTTCCGCCACAGAAGGCGAAGAAGGACGACGAACCGGAGCCTGGCGACACGGGGCAAGCGGGCACGGCAAAGCTCTCGGCAGGCAGTACGGGGCCCTCGGGAGGCGGTACGGGGGCCTCGGCAGGCGGCGTGGGGGGTGGTGGATGATCGGCGACGCGCTGCTGCTGGGCCTGCTGCTGGCTCGGGTCAATCATCTCTGGTTTGCTTTGCCGCTGATCGTGGTCGTGAGCCTGGTTTACGCGGCCACGCGGCACGAGCAGATGGAGCAGATCGGCATCGGCGCGGTGCGGATCGGCGCCTGGATTTCGGCCTTCATGCTGGTGGTCTTCGCCGTCCTCGTCCTCGTGTCCTCCCTCGTCTAGTAGAACGGAATTCATTCCGTTTCCGAATCCGTCCGCTGGCGCCGTTCTAAGCGGCCGCTTCCTCGGCTTCGCCCGGCCGGTCGGGCAGGCGGATCTCGCCATTGTCGCTCACGTCCTCGAACCGCACGGAAACCCGCTTCGATACGCCCGATTCCTGCATCGTCACGCCGTACAACGTCGTGGCGCAGGTCATCGTCTTCTTGGAATGCGTGACCACGATGAACTGCGTCCAAGCCAAAAACTCCTGCAGCACCGCGATGAAACGCTCGATGTTCGCTTCGTCGAGCGACGCGTCCACCTCGTCGAGCACGCAGAAGGGACTGGGCCGGTATTGGAAAATGGCCAACAGCAAGGCCACGCAGGTCAGCGTCTTTTCACCCCCACTCAACAGCGAAATACTGCGCGGCTCCTTGCCCGGCGGCCGGGCCACGATCTCGATGCCGCTGTCCAGGATGTCGACCCCCTCCTCCAGGATGATGTCGGCCTGCCCTCCGCCGAACAGCTTGCGGAACAGACCCTGGAAGTGGCCCTTCACGGTCTGCAGCGTTTCGCAGAAAAGCCGGCGGCTGTCCGCATTGATTCTGCCGATGATCTGCGCCAGCGAGTCCTTGGCCTTCACCAGGTCGTCGTACTGGGCCGACAGGCTGGCGTGCCGCGACTCCAGCTCGTCCAGCTCGGCAAGCGCGTCGAGGTTGACGTTGCCGATGTTGTTGATCTTGCGCCGCAGCTCGGCGATTTCGCGGTCGACCTCGTCGCGCTGCCGCGCTTGTTCGTCGCCTGCCGGCGGCGCCAGCTCGGCCAGCTCCACTCCATAATCCTCCCGCAGCCGGTCGGCCAAGGCCGAGCGCTCGTGGCGGACCTCGTTGGCGGCCAATTCCTTGGCATGCTGCCGCTCTTCGAACTGCCTGGCCGACGCCCGAGCGG
>JBBDNX010000447.1:0-3584 GCA_040877345.1 Pirellulales bacterium | reverse complement strand
GAGTCGTTGCTGAACAAGATCTGCACCGCCCTGATCAAGCACCAGGATAATTGCCAAGACTGCGCGGACAAGGACAAGGTGCCGCCCCCTTACATGCTGAAAATGCGGCTGTATCTTCAATCCGACTTCCTGAAAGGCCGCGTGACCGGCACGCCGTCGGAGTGGCAGCGGTACTTCACGTCCGACCGCTTCCGGGAGGAGCTGACGGCCAAGAGAAAAGAGTTCCTGGCGGCCTTCCACGATGCCCAGCCGGAAGTGTGAGCGATGCACTACATCATGAGCTGCGAAGGCGAGCACCCGATTGCCGCCATTGACGAATCGCCCCGGCTGCCGGGAGGTCCCTGGATGCACGGCAGGCCGATTGCAATCGACGTGCCCAAGCCGCTGGTCTACACGCTGGACGCCCAGCGGCCGGGCAAGCTCAAGGCAATGTACGACAAAGCCGTGCCGCTGGTGCGAGACGACTTGCTTGAGGCTCTGCGGGAGGCGGGGGTCGACAACCTGGAGGTCTTCGACGCCGTGGTCCGCGATGCGGCGGCAGGGAAGGAGTACACGAATTACAAAGCCTTCAACATTGTGGGCGTTATCGCCTGCGCCGACATGGACCAATCGGAGGTGCTGGGCGGCTCGACGGTAATCGATGTCGATTTTGCCAGCCTGGTGCTGGACGAGTCGAAGTGCGAGGGGGTACTGATGTTCCGCCTGGCCGAGGCGGTCAATGCGATCGTGGTGGACGAACGTGTGAAAGGCGGCGTGGAAGCCAGCGGCGTGCCCGGCATGGTTTTCTACGGTCCCGGAGAATGGTGCGGCTGAACAGGCAGGAGCACAATCCCGTGCAAACAAGGCATACGGTGCTGGAAACGATTCTCGAACATTCCCACTCAGCCGCCCACGTCGCGCGCGGGCTGGTTCTCTCGATAGCCGACGATGGTTCGGTGGATGTCGATGTGCCAGAGCATGCGGCGGCGATTTCTTGTTGGCTGCTGCACACCTCCGAAAAGGAAACCTTCGAACCGCGGCGAGGCGACGCCGTACTTGTTTGGCTGCCTCCGGGCGGCACGGCGCAGGGGGTTGTATTGGGGCGGATCGGCCCCGCAACGGTCGCCCAGGCGGCAGAGCCACCCGCGAAGATGGTGATCGAGGCGCGCGAACAACTCACGCTGAAATGCGGCGAGGGGTCCATCACGATGCGCGGCGATGGCAAGGTCCTGATCCAGGGAAAGGACCTCGTCTCGCGCGCCCAGCGCACCAACCGGATCAAGGGTGGCTCGGTCGCAATCAACTAAGGTTGCTCAGCCGGGGCGGCGCGAGAAACTCGGTCCCGGAGACGCGAAGCAAGAACCGATATGCCAGGCCCCAAGATCACTATCATGGCGGATATCCTCGAGGAGCACCTCGAGGAGCTGGCGTTCCTGTTTTCCCAGCGGTCGATCGCGCTGGACTCGCCCGCGTATACGATGCGCGAGCTGAAGATGCTCGACGAGCGGATTGAAGCGCATACGCAAGGGCTGCTGGTGGCCGGCGAGCGGTTGCCGTCCGTGGCCGGCCCCGCGCTCGGCGGCGACGATCCGTGGGCGGCGTGCGCCGCCGCATACGCGCTGCTCCGCAGCGGACAGCAAGAGGCGGCCAGGCAGGTGGCCGAAGCGCTGGCCCGGGCGGATGAAAAGCTCTTGCCCGGCTTGGGCCAGGCGCTGCGGCATGGGCCGATCGGCCTGATCAAGGAGGAGCTGCGGCAAGCGGTCGCCGCGGGCCCGGTTCCAGTTGCCGCCGTGGCCGCCGAAGCGCTGGCGGTGCACGGGCTGCTGGAGCGGCAGGAGCGGCGGCTGGCCGAGTTTTTTGCCAGCGACAATGCCCAGGTCCGCCAGGCGGCATGGCGCATCGTGGCTCTTCTCGACGCGGATGGTAAGCCCTGATGCAAGTCGTGCTGGAAATCGTGTCCGCGGGGGTCCGCCGCAAGACGTGGCTGCAAGGAAGCGCCAAACTGACGGTCGGCCGGACCGAGGACGCGGACTTCGTCGTGCCGGCGGACTGGCTCCTCTCGGGCCGCCATTTCGCGCTGGAGTCCGGCCCGGACGGCTGCCGATTGCGCGACCTGGGGAGCACTAACGGAACCTATGTCAACGACCGGCGGGTGACCGAGTGCACGCTCGAGGACGGCTATCGGATCCGTGCCGGTGAGACCCAGTTCGTGGTCCACATTGCCGCGTCGCCCGCCGAGCCCCTGCGCTCGACGGACAGGCTGGCGGGGAGCCCACCGGCGGCGGCGCCGAAGCCGGTTGCCCGTGGACACCAGCCACCCTACCCCGAAGGCGTGCGTGACGCCGATCCCGGCGTACGCCGCGCCGCTTTGTTGGCCGCCGCCTGGACCGGGCAAAAATGGCTGTTGAGCCATTGTCGCAGCGCAGCCGAGCGCCTCGACGTCCAGGACTTCGACGCCATCTGGCTCTTGGCCGTCCTGGGCTCGCCCGTGGAGTTGGACCGGATTCTGGCCGCGGGGAAGGCCAGTGCACTTTCTCCCCGCCGGTTCGAGGTGCTCGCCGCCTGCGGCCACCCCCGCGTGGTGGAACTGTTGTTCGAGGGGATGCAGTCGGACGACCCCTCCATCTCGTCGGCGGCCGGTGCGGCCTTTACCCGCATCACCGGAGAAGCGATCGAGTCGGGCGAACGTCACGCCCTCGAGCCGGCCGGGGGAACGCCGAGCGATGAGTTCGAGCGCGAGTTCCTGGAAGAGGTCGCACTGCCCGACGTGGCCCGTGCGCGCGAGCATTGGCAGGCGCATCAGAAGCGATATTCGCAAGGGACACGCTGGTGCGCCGGGTTCGACCTGAGCCAGCCAGCGGGTCCGGAAGTGCTGGTCAAACTGCCTTTACCCGCGCGCTACGAAGCCTGGCTGCGGGCACACTACTGGGGAACTTCGACCGGCAGCCCCGTTGAGCTGGAGGCTTTGAGCGAAAGCGGTTGAGGTGGGGGCTTTGAGATGGCGGGAGGACTGCCTGGCCGACCGCCCCCAGGGCGTCGGGCAAGCAGTGCTCCCCGGAGGGCCGCGGGTGGTCACGCGCCGCCGCTGGGAATCGAGTGATTTCCGCGGGAATCTGGGCAACTTTGGGGTGGATTCGAACGAGAATGGGGGAAGCGGGCGGAGGGTGGAGTCCGCCTGTTGGACCCTGCGTTCTGGAACTTGAAAGTGGAGACTGTCTGACCATGGCCCCACCGAGAAGACGCCCAACCAGGCGAAGCCCGGTCTCGATCGGCATCGATCCCAGGCTGCGGGGCATTCCCCCGGCGCTGCTCCGCGATCGGCGAGACCGGCCGATCAGGGTCAGCTCACCGGTGTTCGAGCACACGGTGATCCAGTTGGGACACCTGACGAGCCCGTTCGGCAGGCCGCTGACGGCTGACGAAGTGGAGCTGGGCCGCAGCATCTACGGCCGCAGCCTGGCGCTGTCGAGGGTCCGTGTGGTCGAGGCGGCCGTGGCCAATGCGCCCACCACGCTGGGCGACCAGATCCGCATCAGCCCCGGTTTTTCATTGGCCGACGCCGAGGGCCGCGGCGTGCTGATCCACGAGCTGGGCCACGTCTGGCA
>JBBDNX010000446.1:0-3588 GCA_040877345.1 Pirellulales bacterium | reverse complement strand
CCACCACCTCGACGGCGTGCGGCCCGTCCCCAAGTACAGCCGGCGGGCTCAAATCGCGGCCTTGCTGCCCCAGGCGGAGAACACGGCCTTCCGGCGCAACATCGCCAACCGGCTTTGGGCCTTGATGATGGGCCGGGGACTGGTGCACCCCTTGGACATGGACCACCCGGGCAACCCGGCGTCGCACCCGGAGCTGCTCGACCTGCTGGCCGAGCGGATCGCGGCGATGGATTTCGACATCAAGGCCTTTCTGCGCGAGCTGGCATTGAGCCAAACGTACCAGCGCTCCAGCGAGCTGCCGCCGGGCGTCGACTCCGTGCCGCCCGACAGCCTGGCGGCGGCGCGGCTCAAGCCGCTTTCGCCGGAGCAACTGGCCTTGGCCGTCTCGCAAGCCACCGGCATGACCGACGTGCAGCGTGCCGCGCTGGGACCTTCGTTGAACGAGCCGGCCCTGCACGAGCGGCTGGCCGGCAATCTGCGAGATATTGTGCGGACCTTCAGCGGGCAATCCGGCCAGGCCGAGCAGGAGTTCCAGGCCACGCTCGAACAGATCCTGTTCATGTCGAACGGGGCACTGCTGCGGTCGTGGATCGCGCCGCAGCCGGGCAATCTCTCCCAGCGGCTGACCGGCCTCAGCGAGCCGGCGGCCGTCGCGGAAGAGATGTTCCTGAGCATGCTCACGCGGCGGCCCACGCCGGAGGAGGCCGCCGAGCTGGCTGGTTACCTCGAGGGCCGTGCCGGCGATCGGCCGGCTGCCTTGCAGGAGTGGATCTGGGCGCTGGTGGCGTCGGACGAATTCCGTTTCAACCATTGAGGGGAACGTAGCATGCAGTGCGGATATGCTTGCGGGTCGGCCGAACATCGCATTTCGCGGCGCAGCCTGCTGGCCGGGATGCTGGGCGGCACGGTGGGCAGCGGCCTGGTCCACGTGAGCGGCCTGAGCCACCTGATCCAGCCGGCGGTCGCCGGGCAACTGGCCGCCCAGCAGAAGCGGGTGCTGATTGTTTTCCTGGCCGGCGGCGTCAGCCAACTGGAGTCGTGGGATCCCAAGCCCAACACCGATACGGGCGGCCCGTTCCGCGCGATCGCCACCAGCGTGCCGGGCGTACACATCAGCGAGCTCTTGCCTTATACGGCCCAGCAGATGCACCGCCTGAGCCTGGTGCGCGGCATCAACACGGCCGAGGACGATCACGGCAAAGGCGCCGTGTTCATGGAAACCGGGCGGCGCGACAGCCCGGCGCAGCGCTATCCGGCGCTGGGCGCGGTCGTGTCGCGGCTGGCGGCGCCCAGCGATGCCGCGCTGCCGGGCTACGTCCATATTCAGCCGGGCGGCGGAGGCGTGGACAAAGGGGACGCCGCCTTCCTGGGCCCAAAATTTGCCGCGGTCAGAATCGACAACGGCCGGCCGCCGGACAACCTGCTGCGGCCCGAGGGGCTGACGCCGGCCGCCGACGTGGCGCGCAACGAGATCCGCCGTAAGGTGAACCGCGGGTTTGGCCAGCGCCGCCGCACGGCCGAGACCGAAGCGTACAGCTATTCGTACGACCAGGCTTTGCAGTTGATGGAACGCGCCGGCGTGTTCGACACCAGCAGCGAATCGCCGCAGGACCACGAGCGGTACGGCAGCCACGACTTCGGCCGGCATTGCCTGCTGGCCCGCCGGCTGCTGGCCAGCGGGCTGACTTGTGTCAAGGTGACGCACAGCAATTACGACACGCACTTCGAGAACTTCGACTTCCACATCGAGCAATTGGGCGAGTTCGACCGGCCGTTCGCGACGCTGCTCGACGACCTGGCCCAGCGAGGCCTGCTCGAGAGCACGCTGGTGGTCGTGATGTCGGAGTTCGGCCGCACGCCGAACATCAACGTCGGCATGGGGCGGGACCATTGGTCCCGGGCCTGGTCGGTCGCGCTGGCCGGCTGCGGCATCCAGCACGGCGCGGTGATCGGCAAGACCAACGAGAACGGCACCGCGGTCACCGAGCGCGAAGTCGACGCGCGGCACCTGTTCCACACGTACCTGGGCGCCTTGGGGCTCGACGCCACGGACAACCATCCCGGGCTCAGCCGGCCGATTCCGATCGGCGACCCGGCTGGTTCGGCCATCCAAGAGTTGTTGGCCTGATCGATCGCCAAGTAACACGCAGAGCACCTGACCATGGCCGACGAACCAGCCACGCCCGACGCCGATCCGGAAACCCCGGCGCCGCCCGCAGCGGAAACGCCCGACCCCGCCGCGACGGCCCCCGCCGAGCCGGCGCCGCCTCCGCTCGCCGACCCGGCCAGCATCCGGCAGGTCAAGGAGTTCAAGCACAACCGGGCCCTGTTCGCCTGCCGGATCGATCCGAGCGGCCGCTTCGTGACGGCGGGCGCCCAGGACAACCTGGTGCAGCGTTGGGAGATCGAGACGGACAGCAAGCTCGAGCTGGCCGGGCATGAGAGCTGGGTGCGCGGCATGGCTTTTGCGCCGGGCGGCGAGCTGTTGGCAACGGGCGACTATGCAGGCCGGCTGCACGCCTGGCGCTACGCGGCCGATCCGCCTCAGCCACCCGTGTACAGCATCGAAGCGCACAAGGGCTGGGTGCGGGCGGTGGCCATGAGCCCGGATGGGGCCAGGATCGCCACCTGCGGCAACGACCGGATGATCCGGTTCTGGAACACGGGTGACGGCAGCCCGCAGGGCGAGTTGGCGGGCCACGAGAGCCATGTCTACAACGTCGTGTACCATCCGGGCGGGCAACACCTGGCGAGTTGCGACCTGAAGGGCGTGGTGAAGATTTGGGACCTGGCCAGCGGCGCGGCTGCCAGGCAGCTTGATGCAGCGGTGCTCTGGAAATACGACACTACCTTTCGGGCCGACATCGGCGGAGCCCGGGGCATGGCCTTCAGCGGCGACGGCAACTGGCTGGCCTGCACGGGAATCACCGAGGTGAGCAATGCGTTCGCCGGCGTCGGCAACGCCGTGGCCGTGCTCTTCGACTGGGCCAGCGGCGAAGCCAAGCAAGTGCTGCGGCCCAAGGAGAACTTCCAGGGAGTCGCCTGGGCGGTGGCATTCCACCCGGCCGGCTTCATCATGGCGGTCGGCGGCGGGGGCGGGGGCGGCGCGCTCTGGTTCTGGAAGCCCGATCAGCCGCAGCCCTTTTTCGAGTTCAAGCTGCCCGCCGCCGCGCGCGACCTGGCTCTGCACCCCGACGGCATGCGGCTGGCGATCGCCCACTACGACAGCACGCTCCGCCTCTACGACATGTCGCCCCCGGCGGCAGCGGTTGGTTGAGCTGGGGCACGCTACCGCTTTGCCACCAGGCACCCCACCGCTCCACGCGCGCTCACATCCGATCGATCGCCTGGCCCAAGAGCCGGGGAAGATCATCCAGGGCCCGCAGATCGCGGGCTACGCGGGGATGCGCAAAAATGCGGACCCGCTTCACGTAGTCGTCGAACTGCTGCTGGGCCAACGTGCGGACGACGGGCGAAACCTCCCCAAACGGCCGGTATCGACTTTCCTTGCTGTACAACACGTCGACGTTGAACTCCACTTCACGCTCGACCGGCGGCGCATCGAAGAGGATCTCGTGAGGGGCGACC
>JBBDNX010000445.1:0-3606 GCA_040877345.1 Pirellulales bacterium | reverse complement strand
CAAGCTGCTTGGGCATCTGGGTACGGGCGGGATGAGCAGCGTGTTCCTGGCGGAGCACGTGCTCATGCGACGGCGGGTAGCGGTCAAGGTCCTGCCTCAGAACCGCGTTCACGACACCTCGTACTTGGCGCGCTTCCATCGCGAGGCCCGTGCCGTGGCGGCGCTCGATCATCCCAATATCGTGCGGGCCTTCGACGTCGATAACGAGGAGGACGTGCACTACCTCGTGATGGAGTACGTCGATGGCCGCGACCTGAAGCAAATGGTCGAAAGCGACGGCCCCCTCGATTTTGCCACGGCCGCCGAAACCATCCGCCAGGCGGCCGATGGGCTGGCCCATGCCCATGAGGCGGGGCTGATCCACCGCGACATGAAGCCGGCCAACCTGCTGATCGACTCCAAGGGCACGGTCAAAGTGCTCGATCTGGGGCTGGCCCGTTTCGCGGACGAAGTCGAGGCTTCGTTGACCAACGAGCACGACGAAAAGATGCTCGGCACGGTCGACTACCTCGCGCCCGAGCAGGCGGTCAACAGCCACATGGTCGACGCCCGGGCCGACATCTACAGCCTGGGCTGCACGCTCTACTTCGCGCTGACCGGCTTGCCTCCCTTCCCGACCGGCTCGCTGGCCCAGCGGGTCTTCATGCACCAGACGCAGGAGCCGCCGAGCATTTACCAGAAGCGGCCCGATGCGCCCGCCGAGCTGGTCGCGATCTTCCGGCGCATGACGGCGAAATCCCCCGACGCCCGCTACCAGTCGGCCGCCGAGGTGAGCCGGGCCCTGGAGCACTGGATCCAGATGTACCGCGACCGGCTGAGCCGGCAGCGTGCCGGCCGGGCGAGAATGGAAGAAGAACTGACGCTGGCCCCGCTCGAAGATGAAGTCAAAGCGATGGCCCAGCCGGCGGCCCCCGTGACGGCGGCTCCCACAACCAGGACTCCCGCGCCGGCTGGGCCGGCACGCAGCAAGAGCCCTTCGGATGCCCCCGGACAAGCCAAACGCCTCGCCAAGCCGGCGAGTGATTCGACCGCGCCGGCCGCGGCGCCGAAACAGGTGGGGCCGGCCGAAACGCCGCTGCCGGCGGCGGCCAGCCATTTGGATGACCTGCTCTCGGACCTGCCGCTGGCACCGCCGACGTCGTCCGGTCCCAGCCCGCTGGTCGGCCCCTCGGGGTCGGGACGGATGCGGGCCTCCGGCGCCAACAAGACGAAGCCCAAAAGCCTCTGGGATTCTCCCTGGTTTGTGATGGGCGTGGGCGCCTTGTTGGCGGTCGTGATGATCGTGGTCTGGATTCTGTACTCGGCGCTGCTTGGCTAGGGTTCGTACGGCCGGCTTCGCGGCCCGTCTGGATCGAAACGGCCTGGGAAGGCCGCCCTACGGGTAGCTCGAACCCCGGCGGTCTGATTTGGTATAATCCCCGTTGAGCCGCTGGACACAACGAGGAGTACCAACCAATGGCCGATTACGTTCATCCTGAAGTGCTGGTCAGCACTCAATGGGTCGACGAGCACCGTCGCGACCCCGGCGTCCGCGTGGTGGAATCGAACGAGGACATCCTGCTCTACATGCAGGGACACATACCCGGCGCCGTGCACATCGATTGGACGACCGACCTGCAGGACGCCGTCCGCCGCGACTACATCGACCGCGAGCGGTTCGAGCAGTTATGCGCGTCGAAGGGCATTTCCAACGATACCACGGTGGTCTTCTACGGCGACAAGAACAACTGGTGGGCCTGCTATGCCTTCTGGACGTTCAAGCTGTTCCGCCACGCCGACTGCCGGATCATGAACGGCGGCCGCAAGCGCTGGGAAATGGACGGCCGCGAGCTGTCGCGCGAGCCGGAGCCCAAGTATCCGCCCGGTCAATACCAGGCCGGCGAGCCCGACCCGGCGGTCCGCGCGTTTCGCGACGAAGTGTTCAAGCACTTAAAGGCCGCCCGGCCCCTGATCGACGTCCGCAGTCCGGGCGAGTACACCGGCGAGCTGCTGCACATGCCCGATTATCCGCAGGAGGGCGCGCTGCGGGCCGGGCACATCCCCGGAGCCGCCAACGTCCCCTGGTCGTGGGCCGTCCATGACGACGGCACCTTCAAGTCGCGCAAGGAGCTGGAGAAGATTTTTTTGAAAGACGCCGGCCTGGGCCGCCGCAACCGGGTGATCGCCTACTGCCGGATCGGCGAGCGGTCGAGCCTGACCTGGTTCGTGCTGACGTACCTGCTGGGCTTCAAGCACGTCAAGAACTACGACGGTTCGTGGACGGAGTGGGGCAACCTGGTCGCCGCGCCCATTGAAAAAGGCCCCGGCCGGCAAGCCGCCCAGCGGCCCCCCCCGGAGCGCCGAGCAGAGCGCGAGGAGGTGCATCAATCGTGATCGACCTGGCGGCCCAACCTCCGGCACGGCTGGACGAGATCGTCGAGGAGTTCGCCGACCTGGAGCCGCGCGAACGGCTGGAGCTGCTGCTCGAGTTTGCCGAGTCGCTTCCGGAGCTGTCGCCGGACCTCCAGGCCCAGCGCGATGCCGGCTTGCACCGCATCCACGAGTGCCAGACGCCGGTTTACCTGTGGGTGAGCGTCGAGGAGGGCAAGGTCCGCGTCGATGGCGACGTCGCGCCCGAGGCGCCCACGGTGAAGGGTTTTGTCGCCATCCTGGTCGATGCCTTCACCGGCGCCGCCCCGGCCGAAGTGCTCTGCGCCCAGCCCGACTTGCTCAACCGCCTGGGTCTGGCCGAGACGCTGGGCATGGTCCGCATGCGCGGCCTGTCCGCCATCCTGCACCGCATCCGCGAAGAAGTCCGCAGGGCGGCTGCTTGAACCCGATCATCCAAGAACCATGATCATTGCCCTGGGGTGCGATCACGCCGGTTTTCCGCTCAAGGCGCGGCTGGCCCGCGAGATCGAACGGGCCGGGCACGGCCTGCTCGATTGCGGCGCATACGACGATCGGCCCTCCGACTATCCCGATTTCGCCCGGTTGGTCGCCGAGGCGATTCTGCAGGGCCGGGCGCAGCGGGCGTTGCTCATTTGCGGCAGCGGTGTCGGAGCTTCGGTGGCGGCCAGCAAGATTCCAGGGATTCGGGCGGCACTGTGCCACGACACATTTAGCGCCCGGCAAGGGGTCGAGTACGACTCGTTGAACGTGCTGTGCGTGGGGGCTCGTGTGGTTGGACCGGAGCTGGCGGCCGAGATCGTGAGGGCTTTTCTGGCCGCCACGTTTTCCGGGGCCGAGCGCCACCAGCGGCGGCTGGCCAAGATCGAGGCGATCGAGGCCGAGGCCCGTGCCGGCCGCTGGTAGCCGGCGCGTTTTTGTGCTGATTGCCGCTTTCTCGCCGGTGCCCATGGAAGTAGACTACGGTGTGGGCGTAGGATAGGCTTCCAGCCTGTCTCAATGCCGAGGGATGGGCTTCCAGCCTGTCATCTCGTGCCGGGAAAAGCCCAGCGAGATCGCCTTTTCAGCCAGGACAGCCGGATGGAGAGCAGGCAGGCCTTGATGCGAGCGGAACTGATTCTATTGGCAATGGTCGTCGAAGTGGGCCTGGCCTACGGGGCCGCCAATTCGCCGGCCGATCCAGCGGCGCCGGCAGCGGCGCCGGCTCCGGCCGGCAAC
>JBBDNX010000444.1:0-3606 GCA_040877345.1 Pirellulales bacterium | reverse complement strand
TCCTCGCTGAGTGGAGCTTTCGACCAGCTCGCCGCCGGCGAGCTGACGCTCGACCAGCTCGAGCAAATCGCCATGGCGAACAACCCGGCGATCGGCCAGGCGGCTGCCCGCGTCCAGGCCGCACGCGGCCGCTGGGTCCAGGATGGACTCTATCCGAACCCGGTGGCCGGCTACATTGGCAGCGAAATCGGCAACGAGGGGCGCGGCGGGCAGCAAGGCGGATTCGTCTCTCAAGAGTTCGTCAGGGGCGGCAAGCTGAGGCTGAACCGGGCGGTAGCCGGCCAGCGGATCCGCGAGGCCCAACAGGAGTTGGCGATTGCCCGCCAGCGCGTGCTCACGGACGTCCGCTTGCAGTTCTACGAGGTGTTGTTCGCCCAGCGGACGTTGGAGATCGCCGAGCAACTGTTGGATATCGGAGAAGAGGGGGTGAAAACGGCCGGCGACCTGCTGCGCATCGGAGACGTGAGCCGCTTCGACCTCTTGCAGGCCCAAATCGAGCGAGACAGCTCCGCCATCCAGGTGTCCAACGCGCGCAACCGGCACGCGGCGGCCTGGCGGCGGCTTTCGGCCGTGACCGGCGCCGGCGAACTGCAGCCGGCCCGGCTCCGCGGTGAGCTGGAGCCGAGGCTGCCGGAATTCACCTGGCACGAGTCGCTGTCGCGGCTACTGGCCGAAAGCCCCGAGTTGGCTGCGGCCGAGGCCCGGGCCGCGGCCGCCCGGCGGGTGCTCCAGCGCGCACGGGTCGAGCCGATTCCCAACTACCAGGTCGAACTCAGTGCCCAGCACGACAATGCCAGCGGCGATGACATTGCCGGCGTCGAGATCGGCATGGCGCTGCCCATTTTCAATCGCAACCAAGGGGCCATCCGGCAGGCCCAGGCGGAGTGGGTCGCGGCATGCCGCGAAGTGCAACGTATCGAGCTGGCGCTGCAAAGCCGGCTGGCGTCGGCGTTCGAGCAGTATTCCAACGCGCGGCAGCAGACGCGCCGTTACGCCGAGAGCATCCTGCCCAACGCCCGCACCAGCCTCGACCTGGTAGCCACCGGGTATCGCGGCGGAGAGTTCAACTACATCACCCTGCTCACCGCCCAGCGGACGTTCTTTCAGACAAACGTCGCTTATCTCGATGCGCTGGCCGCCCTGCGCCGCGGCACGATTGCCATCGAGGGCCTCCTCTTGTCCGACAGCCTGGCCGCCGGGCAGTAGCGCGCTGACTCGACGTGCAAACCACTCTTGCTTGCGGCGCCGCTTGGCGGCAGGCTACAACAGGGGTTGGGGCGAACAAAGGTTCGAAAGCCAATGGTCCGACAACCGACCCAAGCCCTTCGACAAGCGCCGCTCACGGCCGCGGGACTGGGCCTGCTCGACCGGCGGCGGTTCTTGACCTCGGCCGCATGCGGCCTGAGCTCGATCGCGTTGGCAAGCTTGCTTCGAGACCAGCGATTGCTGGCCTCGGAGGTCGAAGGCCCCTGGCGGCCGGCCATAGCGCCCGAGGCGCCGCTCGGCCGCCGGCCGCCGCACCGCACGCCCCGCGCCAAACAGGTGCTGGTGCTGTTCTGTTCGGGTGCCTGCAGCCACCTCGACACCTGGGACTACAAGCCCGAGCTGATCAAGCGGCACGGCCAACCCATGCCCGGCTTTGAGAAGCTAGTCACATTCCAGGGGCCGTCGGGCAACCTGGCGATGAGCCCCTATCCCTTCAGACCCCGCGGGACGAGCGGCAAGCACATTTCGGATCTGCTGCCGAACCTGGCTGAGCTGGCCGACGAGATGTGCTTCATCCACTCGATGACCGCCCGCAGCAACACGCACGGGCCGGCCGAGAACCAGATGAGCACCGGCTTCACGGTCGATGGCTTCCCGAGCATCGGATCGTGGGTATCGTATGCGCTGGGCAGCGAGTCGCGGGAGCTGCCGGCGTTTGTCGCCATCCCCGATCCGCGGGGAGTGCCGCAAGCCGGTCCCAACAACTGGTCCAGCGGGTTCCTGCCGGCGGTCTTCCAGGGAACCAGCTTCAACAGCGACCGGCCGATCATGAACCTGGCGAGTCCCGCCGGAGTCGACCCGGGCGCCGAGCGGGCCACGCGCGACCTGCTCAAGCTGTTGAACGAGAAGCACCTGGCCCGACACCCGGACGACAGCCAGCTCAGCGCGCGGATCGCCAGCTACGAACTGGCGGCCCGGCTGCAGCTCAGCGCTCCGGAAGTCAGCGACCTGTCGCGCGAGACCGCCGCCACCGCCGAGATGTACGGGCTGAACGACCCGAACCCCTTCACCGCCGGTTTCGCGCGCAACTGCCTGTTGGCCCGCAGGCTGCTCGAGCGGCAAGTGCGGTTCGTCCAGCTCTTCAACGGCGCCTATGCCATGGGCGAGGGCGTGGGGAACTGGGACGGCCACAAGACCCTCAAGAGCGACTACGATCGGCACGCGCCGATTCTCGACAAGCCGGCAGCGGCGCTGCTCAAGGACCTGAAGCGGCGGGGCATGCTGGCCGAAACGCTGGTCGCGTGGGTGACCGAGTTCGGGCGAATGCCCGTCTTCCAGCAGGGATCGCAGGGACGCGACCACAACCCCAGCGGCTTCACCGTGTGGCTGGCGGGCGCGGGCGTCAAGCAAGCCTTCAGCTTCGGCGCCACCGACGAGTTTGGCTACCGGGCGGTGGAGGACCCGCTGACGATCTACGACCTGCACGCCACGATCCTGCACCTGCTGGGGCTGAATCACGAGCGGCTGACGTTTCAGGTCGACGGCGTCGAGCGCCGGCTGACCGACGTACACGGGCACGTCGTTCAGGAGATTCTTTCGTAAAAGCCGCGGCAGCGCGGCCCGGCGCCGCGTGAGCGCCGCCAAGCCTATTCGGGCAGCGTCGTCGGCTTGTACTCGTGCGGCCGCTTGCGCACGACGGTGGCCTCCACGATCTTATCCGGCCGCTCCGTGCCGGGGTTTTCCGGATCGATGCGCTGCAGCTTGGCAAGAACGTCCATCCCTTCAACCACGCGGCCAAACACCGTGTGCTTGCCGTCCAGGTGAGTGGTGGGGGCAAACGTCAGGAAGAACTGCGAACCGCCCGTGTCCCGATGACCAGTGTTGGCCATGCTCAAGCTGCCGCGAAAGTGCAGCCGGTGGTCCTCCTCGTAGCATTCGCAGGGAATGTTGTAGCCGGGCCCCCCGCTGCCATCTCCGTTGGGGTCGCCCCCCTGGGCCATGAACCCCGGAAGTACACGGTGAAAGGCCACTCCGTTATAGAAGCCCTTCTCGACCAGGCTGATAAAGTTGGCCACTGTGTTGGGCGCCTCGTTCTCGAACAGCTCGACGACGATGTCCCCCTTGCTCGTCTTGAGCAGCACACGTGGGAGTTGCTGCTTCGGGTCGGTAACCTTGGCTTCCTTCGCACGAATCTCTTGCTCGCCCTCCCAGCGCTCTTTGAGGTCGTCCAGCATGCCCAGGTAAAAGCTCCCCTTCTCGTCGAGCGCCCGGCCCGCCTCGGCCGCGCGCAGGTATCGCTCCGCCGCCTCGAAGTCGTTGGTGTTCACGGCCGCCACGCCGGCCAGGCTATACAGCCGCGTGTTGTCGAAGTCGTTCTCGATCAGCAGGCTCGCCCGCGGC
>JBBDNX010000443.1:0-3635 GCA_040877345.1 Pirellulales bacterium | reverse complement strand
CCCCTGACCTTCTGGCTGCCAGCCAGACGCTCTCCCAACTGAGCTAATCCCCCGGGTGGGCGAAACGCAAATCGCTCGCCGGCAACAACTTCCGTAGCTCCACAATACCCCGTCCGAACAGCCCCCGCCCGATGTGCCGCCGATGAGACTGGCCTTGCCGCCACGATCCAAAAAACTTATCACCGTGCCCGCGGACTGTCAAGCGAGCGGACCCGCCCTCCGGAGCGTGGCTTGAACAAGACCTTGAAGAAGACACTGATCTATCTCGTCAAGTTCGGCATCTCGGCCGCCATCATTGCCTACCTGGTCGTGGAGGCCAGGGCCGACAAGACGTTTTCCAACCTGGCCAGCCAGCCGAAAGATTGGCCGCTACTGGGACTGGCCTGGGCCTTGTGCCTGGCGGCCGTGGCACTCACCATCGTCCGCTGGTTCGTGCTGGTCCGGGCGCTGGAGCTGCCGTTCAGCCTCAAGGACGCCTTCCGCCTGGGATTCCTGGGCTATCTGCTCAACTTCGTCTCGCTGGGCAGCGTCGGCGGCGACCTGTTCAAAGCGGTGTTCATCGCCCGCGAACACCCCGGCCGCCGCGCCGAGGCCGTGGCCACCGTCGTCCTCGATCGCGTGATCGGCCTGTTCATGCTGTTCGTCCTGGCCACGGCCGCCATCCTCGTGACGGGGCAGTTGCACAGCCCGGTCCGCGAGATCGAGATCATCGGCCGCTCGACGCTGATGTGTACCTGCATCGGGGCCGCCGGGCTGTTGATGCTGCTGGTGCCGGGCTTCACCAACGGCGCCATCTCGCGGTTCCTCGAGAACCTGCCGCGGGTGGGACCGACGTTCGGCAAGCTGATCTGGGCCATCCGCATTTACCGCAGCCGGCGGGGCGTGCTGGCCGCCGCCGCGCTGTTGAGCGCCGCGGTGCACGTGCTGAGCAGCGCGGGGATCTACCTGGTGGCCCGCGGCCTGCCCGGGCAGGCGCCCACGCTGGCGGAGCATTTTGTCATCGTGCCGCTGGCGATGGTCACCGGCGTGCTGCCGCTGCCCGTGAACGGCCTGGGAGCGTTCGAGGCGGTGGTTGCCTTTCTCTACCAGCGGATTGCCAGCGGCGCGGCGGTGACGGAAGGACAAGGCCTGGTGGTTGCCCTCGGTTACCGGGCCATCACGATCGCCATCGCGTTGGTCGGCGTCTGCTTCTATCTGACCAGCCGCCGCGAGGTGGCCACGGTGTTGAAAGAGGCCGAGCTGGAGGCCGAACGATCCGACTTGCACTTTGCGACTGCCCACCGGGGTGCCACTGCCCATCCCGGTGCCACTGCTTGATCCGCCGTGGCGTCAATCCTGCCGGCGGCCGTCGATGAAGAGGTGGCCGCTGGGGCGGACGAAGGCGGGGGCCGTGTTGGGCAAGAGCTCGCAGTCGATCAGCGAGGCGATGGCCAGGCCTTCGACCCGAAGCTGTGACTCGCCGTTGTCGCCCAGCAGGCAGTCCTGCATCTGAACGCGCGACGAACCGGCCACGGTCACGCCGCTGCGGCCGTTGCCGCGGCAAGTGATCCCGGACAGGTAACAACCGCGGACGCCGTCGTGCGCGTTGATGCCGTCGAGCTGAAAGCCCTGCACGATCAGGTCCACGACCGCCACGTCGTGCACGTGATACAAAGTGACCCCGGTCTGCATGCCCGCGTACGTGAGCGGATACTGCGCGGGAAGCCGCCCCGGCTCGACGCGGAAGTAGATGTGCCCCTCGTGAAGGTACCACTCGAGCGGCCCCAGGTCGGGACGCTGCCCGCTGGCTTTGTCGACGCGGTGGCGCAGCGCCGGCCTGCCGTCCAGAAACAGTTGCTGGTAGGCCGAACGCTGGGGGCGGAAGCGGAACACGTGCCCGCTGAAATGCTCCCAGGCATCCTCCGGCACGCTGACGGAGCCGTCGAGCGTAGCCCCGCGGCCGTCGATCACGAATGGGTCGAGGGCGTTGCCGCAATGGTTGGCCGCCGAGAGGCTGATGCTCTCGCGGTATGGTTCGCCCGTGTTGGCCAGCACGATGCGGTCGCCGGAGCGGGCCACCAGCAAGGCCTTGCGCAACGTCCGCACAGGGCCGCCGCTTCCCGCAGAGGTTTCCTGGCTGCCATCGAACAGGTCGTCGCCACCGACGTTGTTGACGAAAATGTCGGCCGCCCTGAGCGGTGCCACAAACGCCGCAAAAACCAGCACGGTTCGACCCAGCATCCGCATCGCCGCGCGCCTCGCTAGAAAGCACTTTTGGAGTCAACAAGTTTAGCATGCGCATCAGGCCGGGTGTTACAATAAAGCCGGTTTTGAGGCTGGAGGGGCGGCACGGGATACATCCGGCAGCCCCGGACGGACCAGCAAGGCACGGGCACCGCCATGCGACTGGAAATCAACCAAAGTGCGATCGAGCTGCACCAGGGCGACATCACCGAGGAAGAGGTCGATGCGATCGTGAACGCCGCCAACCCGCCAGAGGCGGGCCTGTCGGGCGGCGGGGGCGTGGACGGAGCGATCCACGCCCGCGGCGGACCAGCCATCATGGCAGAGACGGGCCGGCGGTATCCGAAAGGCTGCCCGACCGGCTCCGCGGTGATCACGGCGGCGGGCAACCTGGCCGCCCGCTACGTGATCCATGCCGTCGGCCCGGTGTGGCGCGGCGGAGCATTCGGCGAAGCCGACCTGCTGGCGAGCGCCTACCGCCGCTCGTTCGAGCTGGCCCGCCAGCACGATTGCCGCAGCATGGCGCTGCCCGCGCTGTCGGCCGGCGCGTATGGCTTTCCCATCGACCAGGCGAGCCGCATCGCAGTGTCGACCGCCAGTCCTTCATTCTCGAGCAGGGCCGGCCGGACCTGGTCCGCTTCGTGCTGTTTACCGCCGGCGCCTCTGGCGCCTTTGCCGCCGCGCTGGACGAGCTGCGGCAAGTTACTTGACCACGAAGGCTACTTGACCACGAAGTTGACCATGCGGCCCGGCACCACGATGACCTTGACGATCGTCTTGCCGGCCAACTGATCGGCGATCCGCGCGTCGCTGCGGGCCGCTGCTTCCAGCTCGGCCGCGCCGGCGCCGACCGGCACGCTCACGCGGCCGCGGACCTTGCCGCTGACCTGCACGGGTACCTCGACGGTGTCCTCGCGGATCAGCGACTCGTCGAACGCGGGCCACGGCTCGTAGGCCAGCGTATCGGCGTGGCCCAGCAGCCTCCACAGCTCCTCGGCCACGTGCGGAGCAAACGGAGACAGGATCAGCACCAGCTTCTCCATCGCCTCCCTGGGCCGCTGCTCTTCCTTCAAAAAGAAGTTGGTGAACTCCATCATCTTGGCGATGGCCGTATTGAACGAGAGCTTCTCGATGTCGTGCGTGACCCCCTGGATGGTTTTGTGCAGGATGCGAGCTTGCTGGGCCGTGCAGGCCAGGTCCCGGACCGCCGCGTTCAGCTCCATGGTTTCGCTGCGCTCGGTGGTGATCATCCGCCAGACGCGGTCCAGAAAGCCGCGGACCCCGCTCACTCCCTCCATGCTCCAGGGCTTGGTGGCTTCCAGGGGGCCCATGAACATCTCGTACAGCCGCAGCGAGTCGGCCCCATACTCGGCCACGACCGAGTCGGGGTTGACCACGTTGCCGCGGCTCTT
>JBBDNX010000442.1:0-3655 GCA_040877345.1 Pirellulales bacterium | reverse complement strand
CTCCCTCGGGAAAAGGGAGCACGCCGAGCAAAGCGGCCGTGTCGGAGTGATAAAGCGAGATCTGTTTCTGCCCCGCGACGGCTACCAGCGGCGCCCAAGGGCTGGAGGCGATGGCCGTGGCCGCCGAGGCGCGCGGCGTGTACACCGCCGGCTGGCGGATCAGCCCCTCGGGCATGGGTGCCGGACCCTCCGGCCTGCTGGACCCGGCCGACACCAACAGGTCGATGGTCGGCTTCTTCTTGATCTTGACGGTCGAGCCCGAATTCTCCAGGGCGCCGCCCACGATCCAAGCCTTGATCACTTCGAGCTTGGCATCGGGCAGCTTGTCCTGCTCCGGCGGCATTTCCGGAGCCTCCTGGTGCGAGACAAGCTGCCAGAGCCGCGACGTGTCGAGGTCGCCCGGTTCGATCACTTCACCGCTGGCGCCGCCCCGCATCAAGCCGCTGTAGCTGTCCAGGGCCAGGTCGCTCTTGGCCGTATCCTGGCTGTGACAGGTGAAGCAGTGTTCGCGAAGGACGGGGAGCACGTGCTCGTCGTAATTGATCTTTGGCATGGCCGGGTCGTTGGCCGGCTTGGCCTCCTCGGCGGCGCCGCGTCCCGACAGCGAAAAAAATGCAACGGCGGCGACGAGCAAGCTGCCCGGCAAGCGCTGGGCAGCGTGGATCCAACGTGGTCTATCCATGAATCGGAAGAAGCAGACTGGTTTTCGGTTTTAGTGGTTGAAGACGAACTCGCGAGAGTTCAACAATGCCCAGAACACGTCGTCGAGGGCCCGTTTGGGATCGGGCTCGTCGGCCACCGCCGCCTTCAGCGCGGTCAATTCTTCCGCGGTCGGCTGCCGGCAAAGCGTGCGGATGTACAACGACTGGATCACCTGGTCGGGCGTCTTCCCCTCGGAGAGCATGCGCTGGACCACGCCGCCGGCCTGGATCTTCCCCTCGACCGTGTCGCCGTTGATCATGTGCAGCGATTGCGACAAGTTCGGTTCCGTCTTCACCTCGCACGAACAAACCGTGCTGCGGGTCGACCGGCCGAACGTGGTCAGAAAATAGGTGCTGGTGCCTCCGTCGGCGATCTGGACCGCTCGCGACCCCAGCGGCAGCCCCTGGAACTTGTCCTTGGTCTCGGTGACCTGCGTGATCGAGTCGAGCAGGTTCTCGGCCCGGATTCGCCGAATCCGCGAATGGGCGAAGTTCAGCTCGTCGCTCTCGTTGCTGGCGTTGCGCTGGGTCGAGCGCTGGTACGTCTGCGAATTGCAAATGTCGCGGACGAGCTGCTTGAAATCGTAGTTGTACTGCGTGAAGCGGTCGCCTAACGCCTGGAACAGCTCCGGGTTGCTGGCCGGATTGCTGATGCGGACGTCGTCCACCGGCTGGATGATGCCGATGCCGAAAAAGTGGTCCCACACCCGGTTGGCCACGCTCGTGGCGAAATAGGGGTTCTCAGGCGAGGCCAGCCACTCCGCCAGCACCTTGCGGCGGTCCTTGCCCGCCACGTCAGGCGCCGGCCCGCCCAGGAACTTGGGCGGCATCACGCGGCCGCCCACCGGATGGGCCACCTCGCCGCCGCCCGAATTGAAGACGATCGTCTCCCGGTAGTCCTCCCCCGTCTTCCGCCCGATCTGGGAAAAGAAGGCCGCGAAGCTGTAGTAGTCGTCCATCGTCCAGCGGTCGAACGGATGGTTGTGGCACTGGGCGCATTGGGTGCGGATGCCCATGAACACCTGGGCCACGTTCTCCGAGACCTTCAGCGTGTCGGTTTCAATCTGGTAGTAGTTGGTGGCCGGGTTCTTGAACGTGCCGCCGGTGGCCCCCAGCACTTCCTGCACCATCTGGTTCAAGGGCACGTTGTTGGAGATCTGCCCGGTCAGCCAGTTGGAATACAGGAACATCGACTTGTAACTGACCTGGTTCGACGACTTGACCGTGAGCAGCTCGGCCCACTTCATGGCCCATATCTCGGAGAACTCCTTGCGCTCCAGCAAGCGGTCGATCAGCTTCGCGCGCTTTTGCGGGTCGGCGTCGGCCATGAACTCGTGGTATTCCAGCTCGGTGGGCAGCAGCCCGGTGATGTCGATCGTCGCGCGGCGCAGGAACACCTCGTCGCCGCAGATCTCGCTGGGAAGAATTCTCAGCTTGCGCAGCTTGGCATTCACCAGCTCGTCGACGTAATTCACGGGCGTTTCGGCCGGAGGCGTGTACTCCAGGCCTTGAGGCAGCGCCAGCACCTGGCTGCCCACGGTGTGCGTCTCGAAGCGGGCCATGACAAAGGCCTCACCGCGGGCCGCGGCAGTCACCAGGCCGTCGGGCGAGATGGCGGCCGAGTTGTCGTTGTTCGACAAGAACACCGCCAGGTTCGTGACGTCGCGGTCGGTGCCGTCGGCATACCGGGCTCGGGCCACCATCTGCTGGGTCGCCCCTTCGCCTTCCAGCACAATCTGCTTGGGGTAGAGGTCCACCCCCAGCACCTGGGGCGTTTCACCGGCGTCCAGGGGGGCGCCTGCCTCCAGCCATCGCAGCAGCGTGTTGTGGTATTCGCTGTCGCGATCGAATCGCTTGCCGCCGGTGTGGGGAACGCTGCCGTCGACCTTTTCCATCAGCAGGCTTTCCTGGGGCAGCGCCAGGTTGATCCTCCGATAACCCAGCTCGCGCGTCAGGCGGAAGTGGTCGCCCACCGGGTCGAACCCGAACAACGACAGCCGAAAGCCGTCTTTGCCTCGCGCTGCCCCGTGGCAACTCCCCGTATTGCAGCCCGCCCGCATGAACACGGGCATCACATCCAGCTTAAAGCTGATCGGCCGGTCCACGGTGGCCTGCTTGACCGTCAGCGGCGCCTGCACGACGTGGCCCTCGTAGCTGACCTCCAACGAGGTCGAACCGTCGGCCTGCGGATACACCGTGAAGGCATCGATCCGTGCCAGCGACGGGTCGGCCAGTTTGGCCTGCGACTGGGCCGTCACGTCGAGCGTGACGCCGTCGGCCCGCGTGGCCACCACGACAAACGGCTGCCGGTCGCGGCTGGTGCTCAATTCCAAATCGGGCGGAAACACCTCGACCTTGGTGATTGCCGCGGGCGCCGGCTCTTGCCAGGCGCTCGCCTCTCCTCCCAAGCCAAACCATAGCGATGCCGCCAGCCACAGGGCCAGAGCGACTCTGCGATAGGTCTTCACCACGCGCCTCCTGATGATGTTCGCTTTGCCTGGCGGAGTTTGCCGTCCGCCGCACGCGCCGGGCGAAAGCAGGCCGCCGCAATCAAATCACTCGGTTTCGGGTTTACTCTCCGCGGCCGCCTTGAGGGCCTTCTCGCGGTCCAGCCGCAACTGTTCCAAGCGGGTGAGCCGTTTTTCCGGCGGTTTTTCCTCGGCCGCCGGCATCGGTGTGGGCATCGGCATCGGGGGCGGTTCGTTGGCTTTGGGCGGCAGCGGCGTGTCGATTCGCAACTCGCCCGAGCCCAGCGTGTGCGTCACCGGCTCGCCGTTGGCCATGACCACCGCCCGGCAGAGCAGCGTCTTGTGGCGGCCGGCCGGCGAGTTGCCCGTCGTCTTGACCTGGAACACCAGCTCCTTGGCATCCGCGGTCAACTCGCGTGCTTCGGTGGTCACCTCGTGAGGCAGTCCCAGCAACTCCACCTTGGCGGCGCCCTCGAAGGGCCGGTT
>JBBDNX010000441.1:0-3662 GCA_040877345.1 Pirellulales bacterium | reverse complement strand
TGGCTGGCCGCGGCCTGTGCCGCCGACCGGGCCGCCGAGGGGGCCCTGGAGGAGGCCGTCGGGGTGACGGCCGGCATCGCGCGGCGGCGCGACGAGGTCTTCGACGCGGTGCTGGTCAGCCACGAGCCGGGCGAGCTGGACGGGCTCGACCTGGTGGAAGGGTTGCGGGCGGGAGGTTCCGAGGAGCCGCTGGTGTTGCTCGGCGCGCAAAGCGAGCAGGAGCTCACGGCTTTGTGCTTCGAGGTGGGCGCCGACGCCTACGTGTGCGTCAACACGACCACCACCCGCACCTTGATCTGGGTGGTTGCACGGGCCGTCGAACGGCACCGGCTGCGGCGCGAGAACCGCCGCCTGGCCCAGGCCGAGCGGCACCGCCTGCGGCTGGAGCATGACGAAGCCGAGCGGCTGCTGGAGCAGCAGCGGGCCCTGATCCGCGACCTGGAAGCGCTGGACCACCCGGCCGATGAATCGCGTGAGCCGGGCGAGCACTCCACGCTGGCCAAGGCGGCCATCGCCCGACATGCGGCAGCCGAAGAGCCTTGCTCGCTGCCCGCGCCGCTGATCGACCATTACCGCGAGCTGCTGCGGGCTTACGTGATCATGGGGTCCGGGAACCTGGCCGCCGAGATGAGCCGCCTGGCCGAACTGCTGGTGTCGGCCGGCGTCTCCGCCCCGCAGACGATGCAGTTGCACCTGCACGTATTGGAGGAATTGGTTCGAGGGCTGGGCAGCCGCAGCGCCCGGCACGTCATGACGCGGGCCGATCTCTTGGTGCTGGAAGTGATGGTGCACTTGACCGAGGGCTATCGCGAGCGGTATTACGAGCGTCAGCACCCGCCGCGGCAGCTCGTGTTTACGGGCTTCGAATTGGACTCGCTCTCGCTGTTCCGGTAGCAGCGGGAAGTCCGGAGGTGCACGTCCCTGGTTGCTCCTTCCCCCTTTTGCCTTCATCCTTCTTTTCGCTCCCCGCTCCGGTATGATGCCGGCATGGACGACCGCGACACATCCGTGGACGAGCTGCGGCAGTTGGTCCGCCGCTTTGTCGACGAGCGCGACTGGCGGCAGTTCCATAGCCCGAAGAACCTCTCGATGGCTTTGGCTATCGAAGCGGCCGAGTTGATGGAGCATTTCCAGTGGCTCACCGCGGAAGAATCCCGCGCCGTGCAGCTCGATGGCCGGCGGGCTGGCCAGGTCGCCGAGGAACTGGCCGACGTTGTCTGCTATGCCCTGGCCCTGGCAAACGAATTGCAAATCGACGTGGCCCGGGCCGTGCGGGACAAGATGATCAAGAACGCCCAGAAGTATCCGGCCGACCAGTATCGGGGCCGCTACGGGCCGGAAGACAGGGGAAAGGAGGAAGGAGGAAAGAGGAAGGAGGAATAGGAAAGAGGGCCCTCCCCTTGCCGTCCCTTCCCCATTGCCTCGGATTCCTTCGCATCTTGTCATCCGCCAAACCGCGCTGACGACTCGCGTAATTCCTCCTTCCTGCTTCTTCCTTCCTCCTTTGACAGCAACTGCCCTTGGACGCCGGGTGCCGTTTTGGTATTCAACCCAACGGGTAGCGGCAACATCAGCGGGCTGTTACGTCGTGCACCCATGCGGCCGGCATCTTTGGCCCGCCGCGCCTGAGTTTGACGGCACGGCTGACGCTTCCCCACTTCGAACACATCTCTTGACGGAGAAGGCCGATGAAGCGGTTGCTCGTCCGCTTGTTCACACTGACCGGCGTGGTGGTCGTGGGCATGATCGCCATTGCCCATGCGCAGCGCACCGTGCAACCCGTGGCCGCCAAGGTGAAGACGCCGCCGGTCGTTCGACCAGCGGCAACCAATGGCACCTCCGCCGCCGGCGGACCAGCGGCCCGCGATAGCGGCAACGTTGCCAAGTTTGTCTCGGGCCAGAATCCTCGTTCGCGCTATCCCAATTACCGTGGCGCTACCGATTTGAACCGGGTGAAGCCGGCGCAATACGTCGAGGACTCAGACCAGGTCGACCCGATTCCGGCCACGGACGACGAGTTTCCGACGGCGGACGAGGCGTTCGGCCACCTCGACGGCGGCCTGGAGGAAGATGACCCGGCGACGGCCGATCACGAGCTCGAAACGCCTCGTGAGTTGGATGTAACGGGTCCCGCGCTGCAGGCGAGGAAGACCGCTGGCGAGCAAGCCGACCGGTCGAGCGCACCGGCTGGCTCGAATCGCTCTAAGCCAGGGTCCGCCGGCAAGGGGCCGGCACGTGCCGCCGGCGGCCAAAACCACAACACCACGAAGCCCCGCGGGGCTGGACGGACGACCGAACCAGAGGCCGCCCGGCCCGACCCGTTTGCGGCAGAGCCGTCCCAGCGATACGGCAAGCCCGCCGCCGGCAGGCAGGAGTCCGAGTATCAGGAGCCCGCATTCATCGACGCCTCCGAGATGGGCGCGGAATTCGAGACCACGGACCTTGGTGAGACGCGCATCGGCGCGGGTCCCGATGGTCAAAGGCCGGCCCGATTCCGAGGCTTCGAACCACCGACGACGATCGGCCGGCGTGCAGACCAGGGCGTAGCTTCCGGCTCGGGACTTCCCGGCGCCAGCCAGCTCGAAGGCCTGCAAACGCCGTCGTTGACCATCGAAAAAACGGCGCCCGCGGAGATCCAGGTCGGCATTGCAGCCGTCTTCCAGGTGCGGATCCGCAACACGGGCAGCATCACGGCCGAGCACGTCGAAGTCATCGACGAAGTTCCCCAAGGCGCCCGCCTGCTGAGCACCCGGCCCGAGGCTTCGCCCGGCGCCGGCAGCCAGCTCGTCTGGACGTTGGGTTCGATCAAGCCGGGCGAAGAGGTGGCGGTGGAAATGGAACTGATGCCTCTCAGCGAGGGGGAAATCGGCAGCGTGGCCACGGTCGGCTTTTCCGCGCAGGCCTCGGCCCGAACGGTGTGTACACGGCCCCAACTGGCGGTCGAGGTGACCGGTCCACGCGAGGTGTTGATCGGCGAGGAGTTGACGCTGGCCATCAAGGTTTCGAATCCCGGCAGCGGAACGGCCCGCGGCGTCGTGCTCAGCGAAAGCATTCCGGAGGCCCTGGAGCATCCGGCCGGTTCCGAACTCGAGTACGAAATCGGCGATCTCGAGCCTAACGAGACCCAGGAGTTGAGCTTGACCATGAAGGCCACGGCCGCCGGGCACGTGGTCAATCTGCTCTTGGCGCGCGGCGAAGGTCAGGTCGAGGCGGTGGGACAAGCCGACTTCGAAGTGGTGGCGCCGGCTCTGGAAGTATCGGTCGACGGACCGAAGCGGCGCTACCTCGAACGTCAGGCCACCTACACGGTGATGGTTTCCAATCCCGGCACGGCAGCAGCCAAGGAAGTGGAGCTGGTCACGCATCTGCCCAGAGGTCTGAAGTTTGTCGAGGCCAACAACTCCGGCCAGTACGATCCCCAGACCAACTCCGTCCACTGGCTGTTGGAAGAGCTGCCTCCCCAGGAAATCGGCAAAGTCACCGTGACCACGCTGCCCATCGAGGCCGGTGAGCAGACGGTGCGCGTCGAGGGGACGGCCCAGCGCGGGCTGGCGGCCGAAAAGGAAGAGGTGATCCTGATCGAAGGCGTGGCCGCCATCCTGTTCCAGGTGGTCGACGTGGCCGACCCGATCGAGGTCGGAGGTGAAACCACCTACGAGATC
>JBBDNX010000440.1:0-3681 GCA_040877345.1 Pirellulales bacterium | reverse complement strand
GTTCCAGAAGCCGGCCGTCCCCCTTCTGGTCGGCAATGTCGTCGATCAGCACGTCCAGCATCACGCCCAGCACCTTGGTGTCGCATACCTCGTCGTACAGCTCGGGGGCCACACAGCCCAGCGCGGTGACTTCGACCCCCTGCCGGCACCACTTCCACAAGTACGTGTTGCGCTTGCCGACCCGGCTATAGCGCTGGCCCCACTCGGACAGCGCCGGACTGAGCTGTTTGCTCAGCACGTGGCTGATCTCGCGCTGGATCGCTTCCGGGGAGGGGAGCACCTGGTCCAACTCGATCTGCGACGCCTGGACGGGCTGCGACGCCTGGACGGGCCGGGCGGCATCGGCCCCGCCGGGGGCGGCCGCATGGCGGTCGGGTGCAAGGGGTCCGAGCTGGGCCATCTTTCGATGCTCTGGGGGGAGGTGACGTGGTGGAATGACTCAAAGTTATCTACGTTACGCCCCGCGGGCGGTCAAAACGCGGCAAAAGGGAAGGCCTCCAGCCGCCCAGCCCCCCGGGCGGCAAGAAAGGCGCAGGCTTCACGACCCCTCCCGGCGTGACGGAAATTGCTCGACCGACGCCACTTGTTCGATTGCCCGCCTTGGTTTTGTAAGCTACTGTTTTTGCAGGCTCGTTCATTTCGCGTGACATTCGCAACGGATTCCCCCGAGCGGCATGAGCCGGCCCCGGCTGGCACGGACGCGTGCGGGCCAACGTGCGGGAAAAGGTGTCTCGATGCCTAAAGGCTTTTCAACGGTCGAAGCGGCGGTGGAAGCCATCGCCGCCGGACGCTTGGTGATCGTGCTGGACGCCGTCGAGCGCGAGAACGAAGGCGACCTGATTGCCGCCGCAGAAAAGGTCACCCCGCAGACCATCCATTTCATGATCAGCCAGGGTCGCGGCCAGGTGTGCATGCCCGTGCTTTCCGACACGGCCGACCGGCTGAAGCTGCAAACCATGGTCGCCGCCCCGAACATCCAGATGCCCAACTTCACCATCCCCATCGACCACCGCCGGGCGAAAACGGGAATCAGCCCCGTCGAGAGGGCCGCCACCGTCCGCGCGGTGATCGATCCCGCCAGCCGGCCCGACGACTTCGTCCGGCCGGGCCACCTGTTTCCCTTGGTCGCCAAGGATCGGGGCGTGCTGGCCAGGCCCGGCCACACCGAGGCAGCCGTCGACCTGGCCCGCTTGGCCGGCCTGCTGCCCGCGGCCGTGCTGTGCGAGATTTGCAGCAGCAACGGCCTGCACATGGCCGGCCGCGAAGAATTGATGCGGCTGGCGAGCCGTTTCCGGATGCCGCTGATTACGATCGACGCTCTGATCGAGTATCGCCGTCAGCGAGAAGCCCAAGCGCCGGCTCCCTGCGCGATCGCGTCGGCGGGTTGAACGCTTCGTGCTCTAGACCGATTGCGGACCCTGCCCCGCTTCTGGTCAACTGGGTGGCGGACTTTCTTGTCCTCAGCGTCCCGGTGGCATAGCGAGAGACGAGCGAAATCCGTGCCCAGAAACCGTACACGGCCTCCGACGGCACATGGCCGCGATCCGGCCGACAGGCGCCGGCGGGCGGCCGGCTGGATCGTCCTGGCCGCGGCCGCTGCCGTCGCGGTTGCCAGCGCTCACGACTACGCGGACGGCTGGAACGACGGCAGCCGACTGGCCACGGTGGAGTCGCTGGTCGACCATCACACCCTGGCCATCGACCGGTCGATCTTCAGCGGAGTCGACTTGAAAGGCCGGGAACCCACCTATGAGGATCTAAAGGGCAGTCCCTATCATCCCGATTATCCCCTCAGGGGGTTGTTCGGCACGCTCGACAAGATCTATGTTGACGGCCGCTTCTACTCACACAAGTCGCCGGTGCCCGCCTTGCTCTTGGCCGGCTGGTATGCGATATGGCAGCTCTTCACCGGCATGACCGCCAAGAGCAATCCGAACGCGTTTTGCTACTGGATGACGCTTGGCTCGTCCGGACTGTCGTACGTCGTCGCCGTGCTCTCGGTGTTTCAGCTCGGCCGCGTGCTGGAGGTGCCGCTGCGACTCCGGCTGGGCCTCACGGCCGGTTTTGGGCTGGCGACCATGGCACTGCCGTACACTCGCTTCGTCAACGATCACATTCTTCTGTTGGCGGTCGCTGCCCTGCTGGCCTTGAACCTGGCACGGCTGGCCCGCGCGGGCACCGGGCCGTCCGCGCCGCCGCGATTGCCTTGGGCAAGCGTGGCCTGGGCCGGTTGCCTGGCGGGGCTGGCCTACAGCATCGATCTGGGGACCGGTCCGGTGCTGTTGCTTTGCACGGCGGCGGTGATCGGCTACCGGCTGCGACGCGTGGCGGGCCTGGCGCTGGCGGTTTTCGCGCTGGGCGCGCTGCCGTGGCTGGTGGTGCACCACCTGGTGAACTGGCGGATTGGCGGCACGTTCACTCCGGCCGCGTCGGTTCCAGAATACTTCACCTGGCCTGGCTCGCCGTTCAGCGCCGCGAACATGACCGGGGTCTGGAACCACGATTCGATCGGCGGTTTTTTATGGTATGCCGCCTCGCTGCTGGTGGGACTCGATAACAGCGACGGGCTTCTGTATCGCGGCTTCTTCGGGCACAACCTGCCAGTGCTGCTGGCGTTGCCCGGAGTCGCGGTGGCCCTGCGGCGGCGGCCGGCCGAGTTGCCCGAAGTGCTCTGGGCCGCCGCCTGGTGCTTGGGAACCTGGCTGCTCTATTCGATGTTGTCGAACAACTATTCGGGGACCTGCTGCTCGATACGCTGGTTTGTGCCGCTCGTCGTGGCCGCGTATTACATCGTGGCGGTGCTCGTGCGCGAAAGCCCCCCATACCGGCTCGACCTGGCGGTGCTCACCGGCGCCGGCCTGCTGGTCGGGGCCTCCATGTGGTCGGTTGGCCCTTGGACACCGGAGGAGGTGCCCTGGATCTGGCACTTGCAGGTGATAGGGCTAGGCGGCTGGCTCTTGTGTATCCTGCCGAGGCTGCGCAGGCCGCCAATCGAGCAATCGAGCGCGGCGCCGGAGGCAAAGCCCAAGCGGCCACACTAGCGGTGGCGGGTTCGCGGGACAGGACCCCATAAATGGGGTCACTACGAACCAAGTGGCTCGCGTTGGCATGGAGGGCCTCTTTCTGTACGCTGCCGGCCTCCGAACAAGAATCGCCGCCGCGTCAGGGAGGACACCGATGCAATCCACAACCGGAACTGGCCGCGCATCCCTCCGCCCCGCCGGCGCGCTGCTGGCGGCCGCGGCACTGCTGGTCGCCCTGGTCAGCGCACGGAGTTACCCGGGCGGCTGGAACGACGCCAGCCGATTGGCCACCATCGAAGCGCTCGTCGACTATCAAACCTGGGCCATCGATCCATCCGTGTTTGCGCCGCTCACCAGCGACAAGATGTTCATCGGCGGCCGCTTCTACTCAGACAAGTCGCCGGTGCCGGCCTTGGCGATGGCCGGCGGGTATAAGCTGCTGCAATCGGTCACCGGCCTGACGGCCCGCCAGCAGCCGGCTGTGTTTTGCTACGCGATGACCCTAGCCACGTCGGGTCTGGCGTACGTAGTGGCCGTTTGGTGCCTGTTTCAACTTGCGATTGCCCTGCGGCTCTCACGGGGCGACGCTCTGCTGCTGGCGGCCAGTTTTGCCCTGGCCACGGTGGCCTTGCCATACACCAGGCACGTCAACAATCAC
>JBBDNX010000439.1:0-3696 GCA_040877345.1 Pirellulales bacterium | reverse complement strand
TCCCGTGGATTCATCGATGGTGAATGGTTCACGCGGCCTTCCCGCTCGACACCGGCAAGCAGAGAAGAGAACCCGTTACATTTGCGAAGCGTCTGGCGGCAACGTCTTATTATAGAAGTCCTCCTCGATATCGAACCACGCCATCCGATCGATCCCACCATACGGTATTCCCTGGAACATTGGCACAATCGGTGAATAGGCGCCGCGCCCGGCGGGATCTCGGTTAAAGAACGGCTGGCGGACAACCATGAATCCACTCACACGATCTTTCATGGCCGAATGGTCAACAGGGGCAGAATGGTCAGAGATGGTCAAAGCGGGCAAGAACGTTCCGTTCCTGGCACGTTCCTGACACGAATGACATCTTTGACTATCCGGCACTTAGGTGGATCGCACAGGAGCCCCCGCCGTATGCAACACCGACACTCGTCGCCATCATAATGGAGAGTGCCTGGCGCCGAGAGGCCTAGCTCAATGCGTCTCGCTGCGTCACGACAAAGCGCCCCGGATGCACTCGGTGGAATGACGCAGTGAGAAGTTGCTCGATCGTGATCCCGCGTTGGGCTAGAGGTTGCCCCGGATTGCGACGACGCGGCCGGGCTTGTCCTTCGAACCCTCCTTCGCGGTGCCGAACTCGCAGACGTAGAGCACGCCCGAGGGCGCAAAGGCCATGGCGGCGGGCTTGTCGAGCGAGACGATCTTCACCGGCTTGACCTTCATCGTGCCGCCGTCGCTTGTCACGTCGAGGCGGAACAGCCCACCCTGCGACTCGTCCATCCAGGCGAAGTCGACGGCGTACAACTTGCCCGACTTGGGGCTGTAGGCCAGGTCCGCGATGTCGTACAGGTCTGTCTCGCCGTTGGCCAGCATCTCTCCGCTCTTGGCGTCGTAGACGGTGAGCAGGCTGTCCTTGGGGATGTTGATCTCGCCCATCTGGCCGACGACCAGCTTGCCCTGCTTGTTCAACGTGATCCCCACCGGAGCGTCGACGCCCGTGGCCACCTTGGTCTTGATGAACGGCTTCAGCGGGCCGGGAACCCCGCTGGACAGCTCGACCTTCAGAACCCAACCCTTGGTGTCGTCGCCGTTGGAAGAGATGTAGATGCCGTGCTCATCCACGGCCAGGCCGTAGAAATTGCCTTCGCCCATCAGCGAGTCGTCGCCCGGCGCGATCGGCCCCAGCGTGTACTTGGCCTCCTCCGCCGTGATCGAAGTGCCGGGCTTGGGCACGGTGTAGATCTGCAGCAATTCCTGGCCGTCCACGTGGCCGCCTCCGCCCACGACAAGCGTTTCGTCGTCGATGAAGGCGAGGCCCAAGGGGCCGATATCGTACATGGGACCTTTGCCGTAGACGTCCTTGGGAAACCCGGTGATGACCGGTGAGCACTTGTGCGTCTTGCCGGCCACGCGGACCACCTGCAAGGCGGCGCTATCGGAGACGAACAACTCGCCCGTGGCCGGGTGAATCGCGATGCCGCAAGGATTCGACAAGTTCGTCAACACCAGCTCGACCGTTAGCTGGGAGGCCGGCGCCTTGGCCTTTGCCTTATCGTCTTGCTTCTTGGCCTCGTCGCCCGCCGAAGCGTCGAGGGCCAGCATCAGTGCGATCAGGGCCGCCAGGTTGAGCGACAAGAGGAACTTCATCGGTGGTTTTCTCCTGGATGGTTTGAGCAGCCGGCCGGCGGGCCGCGCTCGTGCGACGGTCAATGTCGGGCAAACGTTACTCGGTGGTTACTCGGGCAGATCGGGCGGCTCGACGACGGGATACTTTTCGCTGGCCAGGCCCTCTTTCAGAAACACGATCAGGTCCGCCTTGTCCTGCGGCTTCAGGCGCAACGGGAAGATCGATTCGTCCAACTGGTCGTTGGGCGTGCCCCCCTTGTCATAATACTCCACAACTTCCTCCAGCGTCTTGAAGCGGCCGTCGTGCATGTAGGGAGCGGTGCGGCCGATTTCGCGCAACGTCGGTGTTTTGAACGCGCCTCGGTCGCCGAGAAGGCTGCTGATGACGCGCCGGCCTTCATCGGGTTTTTCGTCGTCGATGCCGACGCCGATGTTGTGAAAGGCCCCATCGGTAAACAGGGGCGGCTGATGACAGGCGCTGCAGTGGGCCGTGTGGAAGAAGACCTCGTATCCCCGCTGGGCCGCCGGTGAGAGGGACTCCTTGTCGCCCTGTTCGTGACGATCGAACGGCGCGCCGCCCGACAGCACGGTGCGTTCGAACGAGGCGATCGCCTTGGCGATGGCGTCGGGGGTGGCCGTCGTGCCGAAGACCGCTTCGAACTGCCGATGGTAACCGGGAATCGCGTTGAGCTTTTCCACCAGCTCGTCGATCGTGAGGTCCATTTCGATCGGGTTCTGGATCGGGCCCAGCGCCTGCCCTTCGAGCTCGTCGGCCCGGCCGTCCCAGAATTGCAGCCGCTGGTAAGCGGCGTTGACGATCGTCGGCGCGCTGCGGCCGCCGACTTGCCCGCCGATGCCGGTGGCAAACCGTTCGCCGTTGGACCACCCTTTGGCTGGGTCGTGGCAGGAAGCACAACTGACCGTGTTGTCGCGCGACAATCGCGGGTCGAAATAGAGCTGCTTGCCGAGCTCGACCTTGGCCGCGCTAAGGGGGTTGTCGTCCGGGATGCGGAGCGGCTTGAGGCCGGCCGGCAGGGGCAGGTCGAACGTTTCTCCGAGGGCGGGGCCGGCCACCAGACAAGCCAAGGCCAGCGCCCGCGCGGCAGGCAGGCAGCGCATGGCGGGTACACTCCACAAGGCGGGTTTTCAAACGATTAGCTTGCCACCGTATTGTTGTCCCGCGGCCGCGGGGCCGCAAGCACAAACTTGGGGGAGCCGGCGCCCTGCATGGTCCGTCCACGCCGAATCGCCGCGAAGCACCCCGAAGCACGGGGCGCCGTCGTGGGCGCCGTCGGGCCGAAGTGGACACACGCGGCGGACCGTCGTAGACTTAACGGTAAAGCGTTACATGCAGTACGGTTTCGCGTACGGTACGGTCTTGCAGGAGCGTTGCGTTATGGCCGGCACCTCTCCCGCTTCGGCGGCTGCCGCTGGATCTCCGGTCGATTACCCAACTCGGGATGGACGTCCCTTGGGAGAAACCCCCCTTCACGTCAGCGTTATTGTCAACACTTGGGAGACGCTTGTCGACTGGTTCTCCGGCGACCCGATGACCTATGTGTGGGGCAACATGATGATGTATTACGTGCCGGGCGACAAGTGGAAGCACTTGTCTCCGGACGTGTTCGTCGTCCGCGGTGTGCCGAGGGACAAGTACCGCGAGTACTACCTTACTTGGGAAGAGGGCAAGGCGCCCGACCTGGTCCTGGAGGTAACGAGCCGATCGACTCGCAACGAGGACGTGCGCAAAAAAATGCGGCTCTACCGCGACGTGCTCAAGGTCTCCGAGTATTTCTTGTTCGACCCCAAGGCAGAGCATCTCGACCCACCCCTGCAAGGCTACCGCTTGAAGGAGAACCAGTACGTACCAATCGGGGCGGTCGACGGGCGGTTGCCCAGCGAAGTCGTTTCGCTCCATTTCGAGGCGGATGGGTCCGAGCTGCGGCTATGGGACCCGCTCGGCGGCAAGCGGCTGTTGACCCGCCAAGAAAGCCTGGCGGCGGCCACGGCACAGCTTCAGCAGGCCGACGTGCGTTCCCAGCAAGACCAAGCGCGTCTTCAGCAGGCCGAAGC
>JBBDNX010000438.1:0-3699 GCA_040877345.1 Pirellulales bacterium | reverse complement strand
GTCGGAGGGGGCTACGCCATGCCCGCGATCAGCCGCGGCCGGTTGTTCCAGTTCGCCCGCTACGGCGGGCGGGCCCGGCTGACGGCCATGCACAGCGAAAGCGGAGAGCCTCTCTGGGAATTTGAGTACCCCACCGACTACCAGGACCTCTACGGCTACGACAACGGCCCCCGGTCGGCGGCCGTCGTGGACGATGATCGGGTCTACATCTACGGGGCCGAAGGCATGCTGCACTGCCTGCGGGTCGCCGACGGCACGCTGGTATGGAAGGTCGACACGGCCCGCCAGTTCGGCGTAGTGCAGAATTTTTTCGGAGTCGGAAGTTGTCCGGTAATCGAGGGCGATTTGTTGATCGCCGTGGTGGGTGGCAGCCCGGCGGCCAGCCGCCGCGTGCCGCCCGGCAGCCTCGACCTGGTGCGGCCCGACGGCACGGCCGTGGTGGCCTTCGACAAGTTCAGCGGCGAGGTCCGTTACCAACTGGGCGACGACCTGGCCGGTTACGCCAGCCCGGCCCTGGCCACCATCGGCGATCGGCGCTGGTGTTTCGTGTTCGCCAGGGAAGGCCTGCTGGGGTTTGAACCGGCCAGCGGACGGCTCGACTTTCATTATCCCTGGAGGGCATCGCTGCTGGAGAGCGTCAATGCCAGCAACCCGGTGGTGGTCGGAGACCTGGTCTTCATCTCCGAAACTTACGGCCCCGGCAGCTCACTGCTCAAGGTACGGCCGGGCGGATACGAACTGGTCTGGTCCGATGAAAAGCGCCGCCGCGACAAGAGCATGCAGACCCATTGGAACACGCCGATCCACCACGAGGGATTCCTGTATGGTTCCAGCGGCCGGCACGCTGAGAACGCCGAGCTGCGCTGTATCGAGCTCGCCAGCGGCAAAGTAATGTGGAGCAAGCCCGGGCTGACACGGGCTTCGCTGCTGTACATCGACGGCCACTTCGTCTGCCTGACCGAAATGGGGAGGCTGCTGCTCATCCGGGCCACGCCGGAGCGGTTCGAAGTAGTCGCCGAGGGTCGGCCCCGGTCCATGGAAGCCGGGCCCGCGGAGGAGCCGCCGCCGCTGCTGCGGTGGCCCGCCTGGGCGGCGCCGATCGTTTCACACGGTTTGCTGTACGTGCGGGGGCGCGACCGGCTCGCCTGTCTGGAACTGATTCCCGATCAGCCGGCCGACGAAGGAAAATAGCGATTCGACCGATCCGCGGCCGCCGGCCTGTCAGCCTGGCCCGGCCGAACATGCTCAGTTCGCGGGGCAACCCATCAGTTGGGCAAAAGCCTGCTTGGAATGGGCCAGCAGGTCGAAATAGTCGCTGGGCTTGAAATCCTCGCCGATCAGTTCCACGTCGAAAAAACCATCGTAGCCGCCTGCCGCCAGAGCGTGCACGATCTCCTTCAGCGGCAGGGAGCCTTCGCCCAGCCGGCTGCGGTTTTGATCGTGGCCGGGGGCAGCCTTGCCGTCTCCCAGGTGCACCACGGCCACCCGCCCGGCCACCGCGCCCAGCCGGCGGACGATGTCGGGATCGTGGCCCAGGTGGTAGGTGTCGAAGACCAGTTGCAGCCAGGGGCTGTCCACCACGTCGATCAGCGCCAGCGAATCGTCGAGGCCGTGCAGGAAGGTGCATTCCGCCCCGCAGGCCAGGTGCATCGGTTCGATGGCCAGAACCACTTCGAGCTCGGCCGCCAGCGGCGCCAGTTCGCAAAGGGCCTCCTTGGCCAGCCGGCGGGCGTGATTGTGGGTGTGGCCGGCGCGGCCGCCACTGTAGACCACCAGGCAGCCGGCGCGCAAGTCGGCGGCCAGGCGGACCGCTTCCACCGCGTCTTCGATGCTTTCGCGGAGCGTCCGGCCGTCGCTTCCCGTGAAGCCCCCAGCCCAGAGGAGGTTCGAGACCTTCAAGCCGCTGTCGGCCAGCAGCTCGATCCCTTTTTCCTCGCCGAAGTCCGACAACTTTTGCCGCCAGACGCCAATGGCCGTGATGCCGGCTGACGCGTAGTTGGCCACGTCTTCCTCGAATGACCAGCGATAGGTGGTCATTTCGTTCATCGATAAGCGGGCCATCGCTGTTCGCTCCTTCTGGCTTCTGCCGGCTGATGCCCCCCAGGTCCGTGCTGAGGCAGGCCGATCAGTATGGAAGATTGCCGCGCGGCTGTAAAGCGCGGGCCCGTGTCGCCCAGCACATCACCGCAAACAATAGCAGCGCAAACCAGGTCGGCAGTCCCCAGGCCAACGTCAGGTCGCCGAGTGTCTTGCCCACGAGTCCCTTGGAACACAGCGGTCCCGTTGCCAGCAGCGGCGGCAGCAGCCAGTAGAGCCCGGTCCGCCGCTCGTTCACCAGCAGCCGGGCAAACAGAAAACAGGCCGGCAATAGCACCACGTAATGGGCCTTGCTCGACATGGGACTCAACAGCAGCATCAGGCACAAGACCGCGGCACACTCGATGCCCGTTTGCACCTGCTCGAGCGGCAACGGCCGCGAATCGAGGCTGGCGGCGGCCGGCGCGGAAAAGGGCTTGCCCAGCCGCCAGGCAAACACGGCCACGAGTGCCGCGGCGGATACCGCCACGAGGCCGCGGATCAGCCAAACCTGCCGCGGCATCAGGCTGGCCAGGGCCGAGGGCAGGCGGTCGGCCGACGTGGTGAACCCGGACTGAACCAGGCGGTTGACCAGCCCGGCCAGCGATTGGTTGAGCACCAGGTCGCTGTCCCACACGCCCGGCGCGGTGCGGGCCACCTTCAGCAAGAACGTGTTCGTCCAATCGACCAGGTAGCTGCCGCCGCCTTGCTTGGGATAAACCAGGTCGCTCGCGCCGTTGAGAGCCAAGGCCACGGCCACCAGCAGCAGGGCCGCCTTGAACTTCCCCCGGTACACCAGGTACGGCGCGAATAAGAGGGGAGTGCACTTCATCGCGGCCGCCGCGCCCAGCCAGACGCCGGCGGCCACATCGCGGCCTCGCCCCAGCCGGCAGCAGCCGACCAGCAGCAAGGCCGCGATGACCATGTCGAACTGCTGGTTTTCCAAGGGGGCGGCCAGGAATCGGCCGGCCAGCAGCGTCCCCAGCAAGGCGGTGGCCAGCCAGCGGCCCGACAGCCGTTTCAGGGGAGGGCCTCCCGTCAGCCGCCAGGCGGAGGCAAACACGATCCAGGTCGCCAGCATGTTGACCGCGTACCAGGCGGCCAGCGACTGGCGGTTATCGAGCCAGGAAAACGGGACCGCCAGCAGGGCCATCGCCGGTGGGTAGGCGTAGGCAACCGGCTCGACCCGATGGATCACCAGGCCGGCCTGCATGCGGCGTGCGGCGCGGATGTAGCAGGTCTGCCACTCGCTCTGTTCGCCTTTGCGTGTAAAGACAAAGCCGAACACGACCGTCAGTCCAACGGCCCCGAGTAGCAGCAGCTTGGCCGACGTTGGATAGCCAGCGCGCCGGCCGCCGGCAGGCGTGGCGGGCGCCGATTGCTCGAGCGGTGCATCCAGCAAGGGGTGTTTTCCGAATTTCCGGGGCGGTCTGGCAAGGGGCCGGAGCATAGCCGCCAGGCGGCCGGTGGATCAAGAGCGGAGCATCCGCCGCACCGCCCCCTAGCCCGATTCGCCAGAATTCGCGCCAGCGGGGGATCACGTTGGAGCAACTTCTCGCTGCGGCATTGACCGAGTGCATCCGTGAGCGCTTTGTCGTGACGCAGCGAGAGGTGCTGAACTAG
>JBBDNX010000437.1:0-3707 GCA_040877345.1 Pirellulales bacterium | reverse complement strand
GCGTCAGGAGCCGGTCGATGACGCGATCGAGCACCGGCTGCCAACGGCCGCGGTCGAGGACCGGGTGGGCGAGCGAGAACGACAGGACCTGGTTCGGCCGCAGCGAGGCATCATCGCCCTGGGGCCCATCGACGACGTCGAACAGGCAACCGGTGTTGGGATTCCAGAATCGCTCGTTGAAAGCGGCATAAGCCCGCTGGGCATGGCGAGTCATCTCGGCCGCCGCCGGTTCGTGGCCGGCCTCGCGCAGCCAGGCTTCCATGAGCCTCAAGGCGTTGTACCAGAGCGCGTTGATCTCGACCGCTTTGCCGCGGCGAGGCGTGACCACCCAGTCGCCGACCTTGGCATCCATCCAGGTCAACTGGTAGCCTTCTTCGCCTTGCGTGACCAGGCCGTCGTCCGGGTCGACGCCGATGCCGAAGCGCGTGCCCCGCAGATGGTGCTCGACGATGTCGATCAGGGTCGGCATCAGCAGCTTCAGCGTCGCCTCGTCGCCAGTACACTGCAAGTAGCGATCGATGGCATGGAAGTACCAGAGCGTGGCGTCGGCCGTGTGATGCAAAGCATCCCGCTCTCCTTCGGGAAACAGGTTCGGCAGCAACCCGTCGCGCACGTGCTGGGCATAACTGCGCAGGATGAAGCCCGCCTCCGCGTGGCGGCCGGTGACCAGCGCCAGCCCTTCCAGGCTGATCATGGTGTCGCGGCCCCAATCGGTGAACCAGTGATAGCCGGCGATCACGGTGCGGACCTCGTCACCGGCGGCCTGCAACCGGGCGGCGTCGGCCAGCCTTGTGGCGGGTTCGACGATGAACCGATCGGCCGCCAGCACCAGTTCGGCGGCGGGACCGTTTCGGGCCGCGGGATGCACCTGTTCGAAGATCCGCTCGATTCTCAACTGCTCCGCGCGGATCGCCTCGTCGGCTGTAATCGCCGAGATGGTTTCCCAGGGTTCGGTGCCGGCCAGGAGCGTTGCCGACTGGCCCGGGTCCAGGTCGGTGCGGAAATAACCGGGGCTCCATACGTTGCCTCGCGAGTCGTAGCCGCGGTCGTGCTCGATACGATAGAACAACTCGCGGGCGCGGCCTCCGTCGAGAACCATCGCGGAAGAGCGTGCGGCCATCCGCATCCGCAAGGACGGGACTTCCGGATAATGGACTTCGAGGCCCTGCGACAGTCCCGTCACGGTGAACTCGTGCTCGAACCGGCCGGCCACCGAGGCATCGTGCGGGCGGAAATGGACCGAAGGCCTGACGCGCAGCCGGACGCGGCCGGGCCCCTCCAGCAACCGGTAGCGGACGTGGACGGTGTTCTGCCGATAAGGAAGCACGACCCGTTTCTCCAGGACGAACAACGCGCCGCCGCCGCGCACCTGGTACTCCCACACCGGCAGGCCGTCTTCCAGCCGGAACTCCTTGAGGGCGGCGGCGCCGCTGACTTCCAGCCAGCCATCGGGGCGCTCTTCGCCGCCGAGGCGGTGCAACGTGCCGTCGGGCAGCCGCAGCTCCTCGGCCACGTGGTTGAGCATGACCATGCGGCCCAGTGCCGGCAGGGCGGCGATCAGCAGCCCGTGATACCGCCGCGTCGCCACGCCGGCGATCGATCCTGAGGCATAGCCTCCCAGGCCATTGGCGACGAGCCACTCGCGGCTCAACAACAGCTCGACGTTGTGGCCCGTGGGATCCCACGGCATGCAGCGATACGCGTGCTTGGCCGCCCCGGCCAGGGCGGCCGGCTGGGTTTGCACGGTCAACATTCGATTCTCCTGTCGCTTTTCCGGCCGCATGCGACGAACACCCCATGCGGGGCGAGTGGAGCGCACGCGGCGGGCAACACTCAATAAAAAATGCCCCTGCCGTCGAGCGGAAGGGGCAATTCGTCATGGCCCGGAAATCAAGCAGCGGATGACTTGAGTCTACCTGATCCGGCGCCCGGTTGACAAATCGAACGAGGCTGCACCCGCGGAGGCGGCCGGTCTGCTCCCCGCGTTCATCCTTCGGCCTTCAGCCTCAGTCCGTGTTCGTTGCCGGTGCCGCTTGCCACGGCAAAGCCTCCACTCACGGCGGCCATCGGGCCGAAATAGGCGCGCTCGGCGTCGGTGATCGGCGAGCAGGCCAGCGCATCGGCGCCAAGCGGCGTGCCGAAGAACGTCTCGTAGTTCGCCGGACGCTGGCGATCGAGACGGTCGAAATCGAGGCAGAGCGCCACGGCCGGGTTGTTGCGCACCAGCGGGTACGACTTCTGCTCGCCCAGCGCTTCGAAGTGCAACACCTGTTGATAAAAGCGGGCGTGCCGCGGGTGAACCGCAACCAGCAACTGCTCGACCCCCTGCCGCCGGGCGAATTGCACCATCAGCCGCATCAGCTTCACAAAGACCGGCATCGTGCGCGACAGCCGCTTGCGCCGATCGGCCAGGGCCGAGACCTCTCCCAGCCGGCCGCCCAGGTCGCGCAAGCGGTTCACTTCCGGCCCGTAGATGGCTTCCAACGGCAGTCCGAGCTGGCCGTCGATCATCAGGCTTACCGTGCTGATGACCTCGCCGCCTAGCAGGGCGATGAACGTCTGGGTGGTGGTCAGCAAATGGTAAGGCGTGACCCGCATCTGAAACGGGTTGGGGTCGATCAACCCGGACCGCGTGTAGGCCTGGTAGACCAGGCGGAAGGCGGCGGCCCGCTCCAGCCGGCTTTCAGCCACTTTGTAGACGATGTCGGGATCAGCGGCCGGTGGGCCGTGAGCTGAAGACAACGAACAGACCATCACGGCTCCAGTGCATCGTTGCGGCCGGCAAGCAGGCCGCCATGGCCTGGATTGACGGCGAGTTGAATTCCTGAGAACGGGAGAGTGTCGAAGATGAGAAGGTTTGGAGCAATCAGCCGAACGGCCGAGGCCGCGTCAGCAAGAATTTGCTGCACGGCTGTGAAAGACTAGGTTGGCTGAAAGCGTTGTCAAAAGGGGGCTCCCTCCGCCGGGGGTCCGGTGCCCCTACAGGCGCTCCGTACCGTGAGGCTGGAGGCTGGAGGGAGTTTTGCAGTGGCCCACCCGCTGCCGGGAAGCAGTGCCGTCTGGAGCGTCATCCTATTGCCGAACGCCGTGCCCAGGCGGCACGGCTTCGACCGCCTTGGCGGACCTTAGAGCGACGTTCAAGCAGTGGGACAATTTTAGTGGGACAACGCTATTGGGGCTGTTCGGCCTCTTCCTCGATGGCCTGGCTGCGATCCTCCTCGGCCCGCTCCCTCTGCTCCTCGGCTCGCTCGCGGGCCTCCTCGTCCGCTTCGCGCTCAGCTTGTTGCCGGCGCTCCTCAGCTTCTTGCCTGGCCTCGTCGGCTTCCCGCTGGGCTTCCTGCCTGACCTCTTCGAATGCCCGCTCGGCCTCCTCGCGAGCGGGGCGCTGGGCGCGATGCGTTCGAGTCTCGCTACGGCCCCTGATCAACCCGCCCAACTCGCGCACCTCGCGCCGCAGTTGCTGCACCTGTTCGCGCAGCTCGCCAATCGCCCGATGCACGTCGCCCATCTCCTGCCCGCCGCCTGGCCCTGGATGGCCGCTGGCCATGCCGCCTGGTCCCATTCCCGGCATGCCGGCCATGCCGCCGCCAGCCATGCCGCCTGGCATCCCGCCCATGGCACCGCCCGCCATGCCGCCTCTCATTCCTTGCATGCCGGCACCACCTCTCATCCCTTGCATGCCGCCGGCCATTCCACTGTGCCCCCTG
>JBBDNX010000436.1:0-3721 GCA_040877345.1 Pirellulales bacterium | reverse complement strand
GCGCCTGTAGCTCAGGGGATAGAGCAACGGTTTCCTAAACCGTAGGTCGCAGGTTCGAATCCTGCCAGGCGTACTGCACTCGCCATTCACGCCGGGTGGCTGGGCTAACGCGATTTGGCAGTCTTCGCCGCCCGTCGTCCTCCAGCCTTCAGTCTCCAGCCTCCAGTCTGCTTCCCCTGTTACGATGTGCCGGGCGTTGCGGTTCGTATTTCGGGCGCGGCCCGCCGCAGCGCGGGACGAGGAAGAGCGAGAGCGGAAGGCTACAGACGAAGACTGGGGCATCCCGGTGCGCCGGGATTTTGCCGCCAGCGGCCCGGCCGGAAAAACAAGACCGCTGACCAGAAAGGGGCGTTGCGGCAATGTTATTACTGCAAAAACCTTCGGAAGAATCGGTCCGGCAGTTCCTGCTGGAACAGGCGAAGCTCGACTTCAACTACCCGGCCGTCGGCGGCACCGCCCAAGTGCCGCCGGCCGGCTACGTCGTGGATCACACGCGAGTCAAGCTGGGCGAAGGCCGGCAAGTGTTCAACTCGGCCAAAGCTGCGCTGGAGCGGTGGGAGCACTTCCAGTTGGGGTGGGCCCAGACGTCGCCGCGCGAGACTCCGATCGAGCCGGGACAGGCGGTTGCCGTCCTGGCACGTGCCATCGGACTGTGGTGGGTCAACGCCTGCCGGATCGTCTATGTGGTCGACGAGCCTGGGCCGCCGGCCCGGTTCGGGTTCGCCTACGGCACCTTGCCGGACCATGTCGAGAAGGGGGAAGAGCGGTTCCTCGTCGAATGGAACCAGGCCGACAACAGCGTCTGGTACGACATCCTCGCCTTCTCCCGGCCGAACCACCTGCTGACGCGGGCCGGCTATCCCTGGGTCCGCCGCAAGCAGAAGAGGTTCGCGCGCGAATCGGCGGCGAGGATGCAGAGGGTGACGCTCGACGCCCTAAATCGGCGGCTGCGGCCCGCGCCATTGAGTTCGATTGGCGATGGCACTTAATCCCTCGGCGTCGCCCGCGGAAGAACTACTGGATCAGGGAAGGTGCACCTTGGCTCCGCCCACGCTGCCGAGCTGCCTGACCGCTTCGCGGATCTCGTGCATGCCGGCGGCGCCGCGGATCGCACGGCCGAAGCGGATCGTCACCCGGTACGGCCACCGCCGCGGCAGCTTCCAGAGCAGGCGGCCGCGTTCGTAACTGAAGATGCTCCCCCACAGCTCGTCCAGGTACACCGGAACGATCGGCACCCCTGCCTGGCGGGCGATCTCCAGCACGTCGTGCCGGAACTCCTGCAACTGTCCGGTCCGTGTAACCTCCCCTTCGGCGAAGACGCAGGCGAGCTGGCCGCCGCCCAGTGCCGCTGCCGCCTCCCCGCTCGCTCGCGAGTCCTCTTGCAAAGGTGGAGTAAACTCGATCACTCCGGCCAGCCTTGCCGCCCGGCGAAGCGCTCCGCTCTTCAGGTGACTGGACTCGACGAGCAGCCGGAGCGGCCGCGACGAGCTCATCATCAGCAACAGCCCGTCGAGCCAGGTGACGTGATTGGCGACCAGCAGCGCGCCGCCGTGATCCGGCAGGTGCTCCCTTCCCTCGACGCGCACACGGTAAACGGTGTGCGCGGCCAGCCACACCATGAGCCGCGCCGTCGCCCAGGGGAGCAGCGTCACCGCGTACAGCAGCACCGGAACCGTGGCGATGCCGGTGATCAAAAAGATGGCCGTCGCCTCAAGCTTCAGCGCACCGTGCAGAATGTAGAACACGCCCGACACGCACAGCATCCCGGCAAAAGCCAGAAAGTTGCCGGCGGCCAGGATCCTTCCTCGCGACTCGGCCGGGCTGCGATGCTGCATGTAGGCGGCCAGCGGCACGTTGAACATCCCGCCGCTGGCTCCCAACAGCAACAGCCAGGCGATGTAACCTTGGCTCACGGCGTTGAGCAGGATCGAAAAGACCACCACGCCGGCGGCCCCCAACGGCACCAGTCCCAGCTCGACCTTGCCGCCGGAGAGAAATCCGGCCAGCACGCTCCCCAGGCCCACGCCGATCGCCAGCACGGCCAGGGCGACTGCCACGTCGGTCTGCGCGCGGCCGAACTGTTCGACGATCATCCCGTCGACGTTCAACTGGGCCAGTGAAGCGACCATCCAGAAGAAGGCGATGCCCAGCGCCACGCGGAACAGTCCCGAGTGGCCGGCCAGAAACCCCAGGTCGTTGAGCGTCTCGCGCAGCAGCCGCTTGGGCACCGAGCGTGCCGGGTTGGCGGGAGGCAGCTTCTGGATGGCGAGGCTCGCCGCCAGTCCGGCGGCCGCCACGCCCAGCAGGGCCGCCGCCGAAAAAAGGGCCCGCTGCGCCGCCGACTCCCTGGTCAGCTCGTAGAGCACGTTGCCAGCCGCCGTTCCGGCCACGGTCGCCAGGATCGTGGTCAGCCCGATCATGCCGTTGGCCACGGACAGCTTTTCCGGCCGCAGCATCTCGGGCAGCGAGCCCAGCTTCGACGGCCCGAACAGCGCGCTCTGCGTCCCCATGCAAAACAGCACGAAGAACATCAGGTAGACGTTGTTCAGCCAGATGGCCGCGGCGCCGGCCGACATCAGCACCACCTCGGCGGCCTTGCAGCAGACAATGATCGTCCGCTTGCTGAAGCGGTCGGCCAGGTAGCCCGCCACGGCGGCGAAGAGCAGGTACGGCAGCACGAAGCAGGCCAGGCCGATCGACAGGGCCAAGGCCGCCCCCGCCCCATCGCCGGCGGGGCCGGCCAGCAGCTCCTTGCCGATCGGCACGACCAGCCAGCGGAACATATTGTCGTTAGCGGCCCCCAGGAGCTGCGTCAGCAGCAGCCCCAGGAAGCTCCGCGACAGAAGGCCGCCTTGCCCGTTCTGCTTGCTTTCGGTCATACGGGTAGTGGCTTTCGCCCGGCTCTTCGTCGTGGCCGCCCCTCAGCAAGTCTGTCATGCGTCACTTGCGACTGCCAGCGAAAAGCGGCCTTCTCGTCATTCTTCGGCCCTCCAGACCCTGCTCCTGGAATCATTCAATCCCCGTTTTGGTAGCAATCGCTTCTCCTCGATCCAGCGAGTATGTCCGCGTCCCGCATGGTCCCGATCGTCTATAACCGCAGGTAGAACTTCACGGCGTTCGGCCTGGAGCGATCGAGGGCATTCTCACCCGCTTTGACAAACACGTTCGCCAGCCAATCTGAGCCGATCCACGCCATCAGATTTCCCTCCAGCATCGTGCGCCGGTCAGTCGTACCGGGGCTTGTCGATGCTCGTTTTCCTGGTACCCTAAGTAGCTTCGGACAGGTAGCTCAGTTGGTAGAGCAACGGACTGAAAATCCGTGTGTCGGCGGTTCGATCCCGCCCCTGTCCACTCTTTAAGGAAGAAGGCAGAAGGAGGAAGGAGGAATGATGACAACGCTCTGGGAATGCAGCTTCGGGGAATGAAGCGGCGGAGTGCGCCGGCGTGTCCGAAATCAATCCCTACGCCTCGCCGCTGAGCGATGAACGTGCCGGCCCGCTCCTGGCCGAGCCGGGCGGCATCTGGCGCGATGGCTCCGTGCTGGTCATGCACCGCGATGCCGCGCTGCCCGACCGCTGCATCAAGTGCAATCTGCCGGCCGGCGGCGGGCGCCTCATGCGAACGCTCTACTGGCATCACCCGCTGGTGTATCTCAGTCTGCTGCTCTGGGTCCTTTGCGGCCCGTTGCCGTTCATCGTGCTGGCACTCGCTCTCCGGCGGA
>JBBDNX010000435.1:0-3735 GCA_040877345.1 Pirellulales bacterium | reverse complement strand
CTACGGGGCGCGTGTCGCGCGGACGGCACACCCGGTGTGTCTGCTGCGAAAGCGGACGGCGCACCCGGTATGCCTGATACTATGGGCAAGTGCACTGCTGGTGCTGGTGGTCCTGGCCTCGCCGGCGGCGGCGCAGGCTCCGGAGGTCCACTACCAGCACCAGGCCCTTGCCCCTCCGGGAGCGATTGGCAGCGTGCGACTCCAGCGGGGCGGGCCATTGCCGGGCTATTTTCAGCCGGTCGAGATCCAGGCTCCGGCGGGCGTGAAGGTCTCGCTGGCCCTTGAGGGCACCTTCAGCGAGCCCTACGCCACCCCGCTCAACGTGGGGCTGTTGATCGCGCCGGTCTATCGGCTGCGCGTTTCGAACATCCCCTTCAACGAAGGGCAGGAAGTCTTTCCCACGATCGAGGTGATCGACCGGCTCTATACACCGGCCGGCCAGGAGCGGCGCTTTCCCATCCCGGTCGAGTTGAACCCGGACGACCTGCGGCTGGCCATGGAAGGCAAGTTTGTCACACGCGTCATCTACCTCGAAGATCCCGAGCTGGCATTGCCCGTCCGCGAGGGGCCGGCCGGACGCCCCTGGTATGACGCCGGCCCGGGCGCCAACCCGCTGCTCGAAGCCGATCAGTGGGGGCGGCCCCTGGCCATCCTCAGGATGGGAGGCCGCCTGCCGGTCGATAGCGAGCTGCCGGACATGCAGTTCCTCGGGGGATGCCCTCCCTTTACGCTGTTTCGGCCTTGGATCGAGAGCGAGGATCGGCCTGCGGAGCCGGGGGAGGAGCAGCCGCTCGAATTCTTCCGCGAGGGCCTGACACCCGGCGGCGCCCGCCTGACGCTGACGCGGGGGCGCGCCACGCGATGACGCATCTCGACCGGCCTGTTGCGTCCGATGGCCCGCCCCCCTGGTGGCGTTTGCTGGTGATTGCGCTGGGCACGCTGGCGCTTTGTTCCTGCCGCTGGCACTCGCGCCAGGCGGCCGAGCATGGCCTGCCCGTAGGCCCCGGCGGACTGCCTCCGCAGGCCTGGACCGGCATGCCGGCCTACGAGCCACCGGCGGCCGCGTGGGGCCCTCCCCTGCCCTACCACGTGCAAGGCCCCTGGTCGCCGCCCGGTTTGGAAACGCCCTGGCCGCGCGACGAGTACTTGCGGGATGGCGGCGATGCCGGCCGTCCGGTGGCGGTCTCCCCCGAGTGGGAAGTCCACGGGCTCGACCTGGAGGACACCGTCGCTCATTACGACAGCCTGGATGGACGCACGCTGGTCGAGCCCTCGAACCGGGTGCACATCTATGCGCCGCGCTTCGCCTCGGTCCGCCTGGTGAGCAGCGTGATCCAGACCGGACAGACCGCCCAGCCAGGCGGCGTGGTGCTGCCCGTCAGCCCGGCCCGCCACGAGGACGCCCAGGGACCCGTGAGCAGCCTGCAGAGGCTGCAGCCCCGCGGCGACGTGGCCGCCACCATGGCCGGCGCCTATGAGACCCGGCAGCAAGGCGGGGCAGTTTCCAGCGTGTTGACCTCGCGCGGGTTCCAGGACTCGTTCCTGCCGTTCGAGGACCTGGCGATGATCCGCCATGGCCTGGTCGACCAGGCCGAAAAGGCCCGGCTGGCGATCGGCATCCAGGCGGCCATCGTCTGGACTCACGACCAGGCGGTTCACGTGATCCTCGATCGGCAGGCCGCCGGCGAGATTACGGGCGATCAACGGGCCGAGGCGGTCTACAGCGTCAAGGACCTGCGCGACTCGCCCAAGCTGCGGGTGATCAAGGTGGCATCGACGCAGCTTGCCCAACCGGGCGACGAGATCGACTTCACGCTGCGTTTCGACAACGTAGGCGATCAGCCGCTGGGCAACATCGTGCTGGTGGACAACCTCACGACCCGCTTGGAGTACGTGGCCGACAGTGCCCAATCGAGCGTGGCTGCCGAGTTCAGCAGCACGTCGAACGAGGCCGACTCGCTGGTGCTGCGGTGGGAGATCACCGAGCCGATCGAGCCCGGCCAAGGCGGCATCGTCCGCTTCCGCTGCCGCGTGCGGTAGTAGCCCTCACGCGCAAAGTAGCCCTCACGCTCCGCGTGAGGAAGCCACATCACGCCCAGCGTGATGGCTACGGTTGAGGAAGCTGCATCGCGCCCAGCGTGATGGCTACTTTCGCACTAGCTACATTTGTTGGATCAGCTCGAGGCAAATCTCGCGGACGCGGGCGGGGTTCACGTTGGGGTTCTTCTTCTTGGCCGCTCCGACAAAGGCGCCCGCGGCTTGCAGCTTGCCGCTCTTCACGTCGGCCACCAGCTTGGGGTTGGCGGCCACCAGCTCGCGGCAGAGCTCGATGAGCGTCGACTCGTCGAGCGCGCGGATGCCCATCGACTCCATCGCCTCGCTGGCGGTTTTTCCCGTCTCGAGCATCGTCAAGAGCACTTCCCTCCCGCGAGTGGTATCCACCGCGCCGGACTTCACCTTTTCCAACAGCTCGGCCAGCCCGTCAGGCGGGATCGGGAACTGCTCGATGCCGATGCCGCGCTCGTTCATCTCGCGCAGCACATCCTGCTGCATCCAGTTGCTGGCCAGCTTGCCGTCGCCGGTGAGCTCGGCAAGCTGAATGAAGTAGTCGACGAACCGCCGCCCCTGGTTCACCAGCACGTCGCTGTCGTAGGGGGTTAGCGTGTACGTGACTTCCAGCCGGTGCCGCCAGTCGGCCGGCAGTTCACCCAGTGCGGCCCGGACCCGTTCGACCGTTTCCGGGTCGACCTGGACGGGCGCCAGGTCCGGATCGGGAAAATAGCGGTAATCGCTCGACTCTTCCTTGTGCCGCTGGGCGCGCGTCACGTTGGCCGCGTCGTCCCAGCCGCGCGTCTGCTTGGGCACCTCGCCCAGTTCCTGCCCCGTTTCGCGCCAGGCGTCGTATTGCCTTTCCGCCTCGTAGGCCAGCGCCCGCTCGACCGAGCGGAAGCTGTTCATGTTCTTGATCTCGATGATCGGCGTCGCGACGACCTTGCCCGAGTCGGTGGTTATGTGCAGGTTCACGTTGGCGTCGACGCGCAGGCTCCCCTCCTGCATGTTGCAGTCGCTGACATCCAGGTACGTCAACAGCAGCTTCAGCTCGGCCAGGTACGCCTTGGCTTCGGCCGGCGAGCGCATGTCGGGCTGAGATACGATCTCCAACAGCGGCGTGCCGGCCCGGTTCAGGTCGATGCGGCTGTCGGCCTGGCCGGCCTGCTCGTCGTGCACGCTCTTGCCCGCGTCTTCTTCCAGGTGCGCCCGGATGATGCCGACCCGCTTGGGCTCGATGCGCCCCTTGGCGTCGCTGATCCACAGGTAGCCGTCGGCGCTGAAGGGCAGGTCGAACTGGCTGATCTGGTATCCCTTGGGAAGATCGGGATAGTAATACTGCTTGCGGTCCCACTTGGTGAACTCGGCCACCTCGCAGTGGAGGGCCACGGCCGTGCGCAGGGCCAGCTCAAAAGCCAGCCGGTTCATGACCGGCAGCGTGCCCGGCATCCCGGTGCAAATCGGACACGTCTGCGTGTTCGCCGGCGCGCCGAACAGCGTGCTGCAGCCGCAGAACAACTTGGTCTGCGTTCGCAGTTGCACGTGGACCTCCAGGCCGATCACGATCTCGTAGGGCGTGCTCATGGCAGCTTGGGCCTCCGCAGGTGCCAGTCGGTCGCCTGCTGGAACATGTGGGCCGCCCGCAGCAGCCGCTCCTCTTCAAAAGGCGCCGCCTGCAATTGCAGC
>JBBDNX010000434.1:0-3736 GCA_040877345.1 Pirellulales bacterium | reverse complement strand
CCCCGCCGACGACTCTCGTCGTCTTTATTTCCCCCCTTCCCCCGCTCCCCCGTTCCACCCTTCCCTGTTTCCCCACGGGCTGCGCATCTCGCGCTGGACCAGCGACTGGGCCTCGGCGTCGTCGGGGAAAGCTTCAGCGGCCGGGTCCCACTTCAGGGGCCGCCGCAGTTGATAGCCGATGTTCGCCAGGTGGCAGATCGTGGCGGAACGGTGGCCGGTCTCGGCGGTGCAGATCGTCGGCTTGCGGTCGCGGATGCACTCGATCCAGTTGCGGTGGTGATTCTCCGCCGGGTAGAGGCGAATCGCGTCGTCGCCCAGCGGCTCGCTGACCAGCTCGGCCGGCTCGCTTTCGAGCGTGCCGCGATCGACGTAGATCGTGCCCTTCTCGCCGATGAAGGTGCAGCCGCTCGGTCCGCCGTGGAACATCTCCACGCCGTCGGCATAGGTGAACTTGAGCCCTGTGTTCTCGTCAGACGGCGGCTCGATGCCGACCGGGCCGCTATCGTCCATGCCAAGGGCCCACTGGGCGATGTCGAAATGATGGGCGCCCATGTCGGCCAGCCCGCCGCCGGCGAACTCGCGGTAGTTGCGCCAGGCGGGAAAGTGATTGTGGAGGCCCTTCGGGCAGAGCGCCGAGTTGTACCCCCGCCAGGGTGCCGGGCCGAGCCAGCGGTCCCAATCGGTTCCCTTGGGGATCTGCTCCTCCGGCAGGTCGCAAGGCACCGCCGGAGGGCCGACGCCGATCCGAATGGTCTGAATCTTGCCGAGCCGTCCGTTGCGGATCAGCTCGCACGCGTCGCGGAACTTGCCGCCGAACTCGCTCCGCTGCTGGCTGCCGGTCTGGAACACGACCTGGTTTTCGGCGGCCGCCCGGACCATGGCACGACCCTCGGCGATCGTCAGCGACAGCGGCTTCTCGCAATAGACGTCCTTGCCCGCCTTGGAGGCGGCGATGGCCGGCAAGGCGTGCCAGTGGTCGGGCGTCGCGATCACCACCGCGTCGATCTCTTCGCGCGCGAGCAACTCCTGGAAATCGACGTAGGCCTGGCACCCCTGGAACGAGCCCTTGTCCTGGGCCTTGCCGTAGCGTTCGTCGACCATCGCGCGGGCACTCTCCAGCCGCTCGGCTACCACGTCGCAGACGGCCACCACCTGCACGTCGGCCTGACCCAGAAAGCTGCCGAGGTGATGGCGGCCCATCGTTCCCAGGCCGATAAAGCCCAGGCCCAACCGGTTGCTGGCGACAATTGCACCGCGGGCGGATCGTCTCAGGATCAGCGGCAGCGCCACCGCCGCACCAGCAGTGTGGACGAACTTGCGGCGTGACAACTTTCGCGGTGCGGGCATGGGCGGGCTCCTTGGCTTCGTGGCGGTTGCAGCAGATCGGCTTGCAGCAGGTGCAGACCAGAATAGATCCTGGGCCACCGGTAGTCCAACATTCACCGCTTCAGCCGGGCCCGCCGACGGCCACCAGGATCATCAGATACGCGCCGACCCCAACGGCCGAAACGGTGATCCAACCGGCGATGAGCACGTTCAGCGGCGAGCCATCGGTGGAGCGGAACTCGTCGTACACCACGATGGCCCCGGCCAACGACAAGAACCCCAAAAAGCACTCGGTGGCCAAAACGGCCATCAGCCACGGCGAGCCAAAGAGGATGCCGCACTGCACGGCCGTGGCGGCGATCACGGCAAACAAGAGCCGCAAAGCTGAACTGGTACGGGCGTGGCGAAACTGGCTCGGCCGGCATGAAGCCATCATACACGCCATGCCCCGTAAAAGGCCAGATCCCGCGATCCTACCGACAAAAACCGAAAATCCGCGGCCCGCAAGAGTGTCGTGCCGGCACGCAAGCTGCCCGCCGCCGGCCGCCTCGGCTTGAAAGGTGCTCCAGCATTCTGGCACAATCTACCGTGACGCAGGCGGACTGCAAAGTCGTCGTCCGCGCGGGCAATCTCAGCGGCCGCCAACCGGGGCACCGGCCGCGTTTTCGGGGACCAGCAGTGGATCAGTGGCGGAAGAATATCGACCGGTACACGGCGGCGCCCATGTTCCTGGCGGCCCTGCTGTTCCTGGTGCTCTTGGCGGGCGCCATCCAGACCATGCGTCACGGAAGGGTGGGCCCGAGCACGGCGGTATTCGGATGGTCCATGTTGGCGCTCTACCCATTGTTTTTGATCGAGCTGGCCGCCCATCTGCTCCTGAAGAGTCGATACTGGAAGCCGCACCTGCTGTTTTGCCTGTTTCCTCCCTTGAGGCTCGGCGGACGCGACCACCAGGCGGGCAATGCGGTGTGGCTCCCCTGGCTGGGATGGGTCCGCGTGGGCCGCGAGTCGCGCAAGCAGGTCGAACGGGCCTTCAGCGGGCCGATGCTGGTGATGGCCTTGATGGTGCTGCCGCTGTTGGCGATCGAGTTCTACTGGGCCGAACGGTTCAATGGACACCCGGCGCTGTTGTTGCTGGTGGAGAGCGGCACCTCGCTGATCTGGCTGGCCTTCTCCGTGGAGTTCATCGTGATGATCTCGATCGTTGACAAGAAGCTCCGCTATACCAAGGAACACTGGATCGACCTGGTCGTGATCTGCTTGCCGCTGCTGGCGTTTGTCCGGGCCTTGCGGCTGGCCCAACTCGCCAGGCTGCAGCAGTTGGGACGCATGACGCGCGTCTACCGTCTCCGCGGCCTGACGATGCGAGCCTACCGGGGAATCCTGGCTCTGAACGTGCTGCGTCACTTGCTGGGAGTCAATCCGAGCCGCCGGTTGCAGGTGCTCAACGAGCTTTTGGCCGAGAAGGAGTACGAGCTGGAGCAACTGCGGGCCGAGATCCGTAGCGTCGAAGCCGAGATCGCCCGCAATGCCAGCCAACCCGTGCAAAGGGCCGAGAGTGAGTTGCCGGCCACCACGGCCGACGGGCCGTAGATTCTGTCAGAATTCCGGGCAACCGCGAAGGCCCGGCCACGATAATCCCAGTGCCCCCCCAAGGGACGGTGCGCGCTGATTGGCGTTCGACGTACGAACCCGCCGCCGTGCCCGGGCGAATCGCAGAAGGAGCGTGGTCATGACGCTGAAATCCAAGCTGTTTGCGGACGATCCCACCTTGCAGGCCGCGGCCCAGAACAAGCCCCCCCTGAAAAAAGGGGCCAAGGGTGACGGCGTCGGGAAGCTGCAGCGGGCGCTGGTGCAGCTTGGTTATGCCATGCCGAAATCGACCAGGTCTGACGGCACGTTCGATGGCATCTATGGCGACGAAACGACTCAGAACGTCTGGAAGTTCCAGTCCGACCACCCGCCGTTGGCCAAGGATGGGCAGGCGGGACAAAACACGCTGCACAAGATGGATGAGCTGTTGGGAACCGAAGGGGGCGGGCAGTTCCAGGGCTTCACGCCAGCCCAGGAACAAACGCTCCGATCCGATCTGCAGCTTGCCCGCGACATCAGCAAGCGGTGCACGAGCATCCTGGTGCCCGGTCCTCGCAATCTGCCCCGCAGGCCCGGCAGCATTCCCTTCCCCGTTCCGCCGCAAACCACCCTGCACCCGGAGGTGTCGGGCTTGTTGATGGACACCTTCGACATCGATGGCAGCAACGACGCTCTGGTGTTTCCGATCCGCCAGCGGTACATGAACTTCAGCCCGCGGATGCACAACACCATCTTCATCTTTACCGAGGAGCATGCTCCCACGCAGACGCACATGGGGCATGCGGCCTTTGTCCGCTTCAACACCTTGCGGCCGTTC
>JBBDNX010000433.1:0-20537 GCA_040877345.1 Pirellulales bacterium | reverse complement strand
CGCAGCCAGCGGACGGGCGCCGAGTGGCTCAGGCTGTACCTGCGCGGGCCGCACGATCCCGAGTCGGCCGCCGACGAATGGGGCAAGGTGGCCGAGGCCGAAGAACAACTCCTGCGGCAAGCCCCCCAGCAGACCCGCGAGACGATCGTCACCGGCGTGTGGCGGCAGCGCGTCACCTGGCTTCGCAAGCTGGGCCGCCGCGACGAGGCCGTGGCCGCCATGATGAAGCTGGCGTCGCGCGAACAGCAAAGCTCGCGGACGCTCACCGAGCTGATCCAGTGGCTGGTCGCCGAACAGGCCTACAGCATGGTCGACGAGGTGGCCAAGCGCTTCGCCGACCGCATCGAGCAGGATCCCCTGCTCTTGTACACGCTGGCCGACGCCCGCGACGCTCAGGGCAACGAGGCCTTGGCCCGCGAGACGGCCGAGCGGGCCTTGAAACTGAATGAGGGCGACCAGCGGCAGCATTGGATCGTGGGCGACGCCCTGCAGCAGCGCGGCCAGCGCAAATGGGCCGAAGGGGAATACAACCTGGTGATTGGTCAGGGGGAGCCGGGCGCCCCGATCACGCTGATCTCCCAGTTCCGCCTGGCCGAGCTGATGCACGACCGCGGCGACGACCTGGCGGCGGCCGGCGTCCTGGAGGCGGCGGTCAAGGGCATGGAGGCGAACGTGAAACAAGGCCGCGAAGAAGCCAACCTGGGCCGCGACGTGACCGCCGTTGCCTCCCGGCTCTACTTTTTCCACGCCTGCCATCTGGATAGCAAAGGCGATGATGCCGGCCACGTCGAGCGGCTGGAGCAGGCGCTGGCGCAGGACCCGCTGGACGCCGACGTGCTGATCGCCTTGTATCGGCTTGCGTCGGCAACCCCGGAGCAAAAGGAGCGGACGCGAGAGGGCATCCGCAACGCGGTCGAGGAATTCCGCCGCCAGATTCAGCGTCATCCCGAGGACTCCACTCCCTACAATCAATTGGCATGGTTGGTCAGCAACACCGAGGGCGACCAGAAGGAAGCCCTGGAAAGCTCGCTCAAGTCGCTGGAGCTGGTGCGCACAAGCGAGGAGTCGCGGGTCAACGAGGCCGGCTATCTCGACACGCTGGCGCATTGCTACTACGCGCAAGGCGACTTTGAACGCGCCGTGCAGACGCAGTCCAAGGCGGTCGAGCTCGACCCCCACTCCGGCTTGATGAACAAGCAACTGGCCTTGTTCCGCGAGGCCTTGGCCAAGTCGAAGCAGGACCAGCAATGAAGCGCGTGGCCGCCGCTGGGACCGAGCTGGCCGTCTTCGATCGGGGTTCCGGGCCCGTGCTGCTGTTCGTGCACGGCTTCCCGCTCGATCACAGCATGTGGGCGCCGCAACTGGAGGCGTTGGCCCCTACCCACCGCGTGCTCGCCCCCGATCTGCGCGGCTTCGGGGCCAGCGGCCCCCTGCCCGAAGCCGCCGCCGGCGATGGCGCCAAGCTGACGATGGAAGGCCTCGCCGACGACCTGGCGCTGCTGCTCGATGCGCTGGGCGTTCGCGAGCCGGTCACGTTGTGCGGCCTGTCGATGGGCGGCTACATCGCCTGGGAGTTCGTGCGCAAGCACCGCGGGCGGCTGGCGCGGCTGGTGCTTTGCGACACGCGGGCCGCGGCCGACTCGGAAGAGGTGGCCGAAGGCCGGCACAAGACGGCGCGGCGGGTGTTGGCCGAGGGGAGCCAGGTGGTTGCCGGCGCCATGCTGCCCAAGTTGTTCAGTAACAAGACCCTGGCCGACCAGCCCCGGCTGGTCGAGCAGATCCGGCACGTCATGTTGCGAACCAATCCCCAAAGCATCGCCGCGGCCCTGTTGGGCATGGCCGAGCGGCCCGACTCGACCCCACTTTTATCGGCGATCGACCTGCCGACGCTCTTGATCGTCGGCGCCGAGGACGCGATCACACCGGCCGGCGAGATGCGGGCCATGGCCCACGCGATTCCCGCAGCGCACCTGGTCGTGATCGACGAGGCCGGCCATTTATCGCCGCTTGAGAACCCCTCGGCGGTCAACGCCGCCCTGGAGCAATTCCTGGCGAAGCAGGGGGCAACAAGGAGTCAGGAGGAGTAGGAGATTGCGGGCGTTTAGTTCCGCGGGCTGCGTCCGTAAAACGCCGCTACGGATGTGCCCGATCGTCGAGGAGCAGCTCGATCGCCCTGCGCCGCTGGCCGTGGGGTAGATGCAGCAGGTGGATTACATCCGGCTCGCCGAGGATCTGCCGGATCAGGATGAGTGCGTTGCGTGAAACGCCCCAGTGGCAGCTCGAGGCCGCGCTGCGCAGCACCGGCAGCCAGGCTTCGCCTTTCGGCCCCTCAAGGCGGAAGCCATGCTGCTGAAGCAGATGCCGCCAGATCTCCTCCTGGGTCATTCCGGCGAGCCTGGCCAACAGCGGCTCGATGCGATTCAGTTTCTCCCGCCGCACCGCCTCCATGTCCTCGCTGTCCAGGCCAAGCCTCGATCCCAGCGCCGACTTCAAGGCTTCCACGCCCACGTGCCGTTCCGCCTGCAAGTCCGATCCTAACAGGCTTTGCACCCGCTCAAAGAACTCGGCGCAATGACCCGGCAAGAGGCGGTGCAGCAGCTCGACATAATCGGACGACAATCGCTTGCCGCTTCGAAAGCGGTCCGGCACCAGCCGCCTGGCATCGTCGAGATACGATAAATACGCCTCAAAAGCCCGCGGATCGTCGCTTTCGAGCAGTCTGGCGATGGCGCTGGCGCGGCTGCCGTCCTCGACCTTTTCGACGCTCGCCCGGACGGCGGCCAGCAGCTCATCCGTGCTGGCCGCTTGAGACGGCAACTCGGTCCGCGCCGGCTGCGGCCGATCGATTCCGAGCGCCTTGAACAGGTTGCGCAATTGATATGGAGTGTCCCGGTGCTCCGGATCGATCGAGCGGTCGAGGCCCAGCCGTAGAAACTCCTTTCTCACGGCGTTGCGGCAAACCAGCGCATAGAAGAGGATTGCTTCCTGAATGGCGAACCCATGTTGGCCACGGGCCTCGGGCACCTCCTTCAGAGTCTCCAGGAGGATCGGTATAACGCGCGGATCGGTCGCTCTTTGCGCTTGTTGGATTGCCTTGATCAATTCGAGATCCATCACGCCCTGATCGATCCGATCGGATGAGTTCAAGAGCATTTCTTGCAAGGCTTTTAGGTCCACGGTGGGTGGGTCGCCTATCCAGTACAGAGCCTCGGCCTCGTAACTGGCGGGAAACCGTCCCGCCGCGAGCGCCTGCTTCACCAGCGGTAAACCCTGCTCGCAAAGCATTGCCCGGGTCTCCTCCGAAAACAGGTTCGGCGCGGAGTTCTCCACGAACAACTTGCGCAATGAGATTAGGGCGGGGGGCAGACCCTCCGTCGCCTTGTGCTCAGCCAAGAGCTCCAAGGCCAATCTGACCGATTCCTTGTCCGGGATGTAACCAAGCGCCGCGGCGATGGCATTCCGCTCCGTCGCGGAGGCCTGCGGGAGCAGTCGCTTGAAGTCGGCCAGTGCGCGGGGCGAATCCACGCGCGCCGCGATGCCGAGCTCTTTGTGCTTCATCGCGGGGTCGTAGACGTCGCCATTCCGGTCGCCGATGCGCGATAACAGCTCATCGGCGCGAATGTAGCGGACCGTCTCCCGCGGCGGCGGATGGCGGATCAGGTAAAAGAGCCATTCGATGGCATCCGGATCGCGGCTCTTGGCCAGCTCTTCCAGCGCATCGCGCGCCACGTCGGTGTCGATGTCCTGCATCAGCCGGAACACGATGTCCATCGGCAGTCCCTGCACGGCCTGCCTCCAGCCCGCCGTCGAACTGCCCGGCTGCACCTGGCCGTTTCTGGCCAGGGCCGGCGCGGCGGCCAGGGGAAAGAAATACACGGCCGCCCGCCGCACGTCGGCCACGACCCTGACCGGCGTGGGTTTGCCCGGGTTGAACACCTGCCGCTTGTAGCAGAGCTTTGGAATTCCGGCTTGCTTCGAGTCGGGTCCCCGGTCGCGCGCCAAAGCGCCGGTTTCGACCGAATACAAGTGCTTTAGCGCCACGGTGATCGATTCACCCTGATTGTCGCCCTTGAGCACCTCCAGGATCCGGAGAGTCAGCCGGGGGCCTGCGTGCGCTTCGTATCTCGCCACGACCACCAGCTCGCAGCCGAGCATTTCGGCCCAGCTCATGCGCGGCTGCGGGTCGATCCAGATTTCGGCCAGGCATTTCGCCCGTCCCGCTGTGAAGGCGCAAATCAAGAGTACGCTAAGCGCAATCCGCGCCGGCGCGCAGCCACGGCGCCGACCATTGACCCCGGCGGCATGTTCAGGCGATTGCTGGAAGACCACGTGGGGTGTCCAGAAGTTCCGTTTTTGCGGCCCGACGCTTTATTCTGCCAAAAAAGCAGGCGGTCGGCAAAACTGAATCCTCCACACCCGACCCGGCCACAGAGCGGCCGAGGCCGACGCGCGGCCGCCGAGTAACTCACTCGCACGGCGTCGAGTGTTCTCACAGCCTGCAAGCCTGCAGACATTCTCCGCAGGCTGGACCGACGCATAGCATGGTGCGTCGTCCCAGGCTGCGTCAGCAGCACGGTGTTCTGGTTCGCCGGAATCAGCACCCGGCCAGGCAACGGAACTTGTTGCGGGCGGTCGCCCAAAACCGGAAAATGGCCGCATGGAAACACCCGAGCCAAGTAAGCCGCGGAAGCGGCGGTGGAGCTGGCGACAGTACAGCCTCTCGACGCTGCTGGTCGTGGTCGCCATCCTGAGCGTCGCCCTCGGCGTGGTGACAAGTCGTGCCGAGCGTCAGCGACGAGCCGTGGCGGCGATACGCCACTCGGAGGGCTGGGTACGGTATGACTTTGAGGATAATGGGACACCAGACGACCTGCCGGGCCCGGATTGGCTTTGCCGGATTCTGGGCGTGGACTATTTTGCCGACGTGACGCATGTATTGATCGGTCCGCGGGGCAGCGACGCTCACCTTGCACATCTGGCCCGGCTTACGAGCCTGCAATCCGTGCGCATCGCCCCGCCGGTCAGCGACGCTGGAGTTGCGCATCTGGCAGGCCTGACGAGCCTGAAAGAGCTATGCCTTTTCACGGAGCTCACCGACGCTCACCTTGCGCATCTGGCCCGGCTGACGAGCCTGCAATCGCTGTACCTGGGCGGCACGCAGATCACCGACGCTGGAGTTGCGCATCTGGCAGAGCTGACGAGCCTAAAGAAGCTTGACCTGCAAGGTGACGACTGGATGGATGCTTGGCCTTTGCTCCATGTCCAGCTTGCCACGCAGGTCAGCGACGCGGGACTTGCCCACCTGGCCGGGCTGAAGAGCCTCGAACAGTTGCACCTGCACAGCTCGCAGGTTACTGACGCTGGAGTGGGCCACCTGGCACGGCTGACGAGCCTGGAGTGGTTGCATTTATGTGACACGCGAATCAGTGCCACCGGCTGGGCGGACCTGCGCCAGGCCCTGCCGGGGTGTTCCGTCGAGCCCTCCTGTCGCTTGTGTACGGTCACCGTCGAGTGATTATTGCCCACGTGGCACGATGGCGGATTGAACGGTACGCCGACCAACGCGATCGTACCCGACCTGCGCCAGACCCTGCCGACGCGTCCCGTCGAACCAGGTCGGCCATGGATGGAGATGGACCCCTTAGTGCTAGCCCAACGCCGGCGTTGAAGAGTTTTCGACCGAAGTTTTCAGTCTACCAAGGAGAGGATCCGCCGGTTTCGGCAAGCGAAGCCGGGGCGCGCGCGTCCTCAGAATTCCGCCTGCCGCTTCCCCCCTTCCTCCTTCCTCCTTCCACCTTCCTCCTTGACGGCGGGAATCTCGAACATCGACTGGCTCTTCACGATGGCGTAGTCGTCGGGAAAGGTGTGAAAGGCCTGCACCAGCAGGTGCCGGTTGCGCGTCTCGACGTTGATGTAGCTCAACGCGCCCAACGCCATCCGGCCGCTGGAGTTGAAGCGGTGCAGCATCCCCTGCCGCTCGCCGTCGTGGTTCAACTCCTGCTGGAACGTCCAGAATACCTCCGGTTCCACCGGCTCCAGCGAAAAGCTCACCTGGTACCGCGCCCCGCCCCGGCACTCCATCCGGTCGCTCCGCTCACCCTTCAGCCGATAAGAGAGCAGCCGCCGTTTCTGCGGCAGGGGGTGCTGGGCCGAGGCCGCCACCTCGGTCAAGGTCAACCCGTGATAACGCCAGGTCACCACGTGGCCGGCGCTGGTGATGTCGATCGTGGCTTCGTATTCGCCCCGCTTCACCGTCCGCGAGCAATAGACCTCGAACAGCTCCGGGTGGAGACTGCGGCCATACAACTGGAACACCAATTCGGCCACTTTCGGTCGTACGGACAACACGGCTGGAAACCCTCGATCGGTAGCAATCGTGACACCACGCCTCGCATTATAAGCTTGGCATTCTTGGCCGACAAAGGGAGTTTCCCCAAGGAAAAAAGCGGAGGCGAAGATCGCGCTTTTCGCACTTGACAAACACCGAAACGTTGGCGCTGTCACCACGACCGCGGCAACAGCACGCCCACCAGGATGTCGTATCCGGCATGGCTGCCGGCCGCGATCCCGAAACCACGCAGCACGAACAAGACCGCGAAGAATCCGCCGGCCAGAAAGCGAAACACGAAGCTGCCGAGCTGCCAGTCGTCGCCCAGCGGGCCCACGTAGTGCGCCGCCGCGAACGCCAGGCTCGTCAGCACGGCTCCGCCAACGAGGCTGGCCGCCGGCTTCAGGCCGGCCAGCCGCAGGGCGGCCGCTGCCGCCGGCAACAGCATCAAACGGAACAACAGCTCCTCGTACACGCCGGCCCCGACAAACCCCACCAGCCGGGCAAACAACCCGCCCTCGGCCGCGCCGGCCGCGGCGGCCACCGGCGGCGCCGCATCCGCCGCCGCCTGCACTGCGAACAGAAACGCGCTTTGCAGCCGGCCCAACAACAGCACGCAGACCGACAGCACGGCGCACTCCAGCACCATCCCGCCCAACAGGTGGCCCGACAGCCGCCAGTGCCGCCGGGTGGCATAGTGCCAGGCCAACAGAATGGCCACGGTCAACACCGGCAGCACGAAGTATTGCCCAAAGCCGGCCAGGTCGAGCAACTGCCGCAACCAGGCGTCGGCCCCGTTGCGGGCCGAACCGGGACCAAGCACCAGCACGCCCACTTCGTAGAATATCAACAGCGGCCCCACCAGCGCCAGGCTGGCCAGCGGCCCTCGCGATTGCTCGAAATACCCGGTTGGGCGAGAGGTGATCTCGGGCAATAGAGAGATGTCGGCATCCACGTCGCTGGGGTCCAGTGGCACATGGGGCGGGACTGATGCGGGACGGCACACGGGCCTGGCGGAAATTCGACCACGGCCGGCAATTATCGTAAGCTTTGCCCCGCGCACTTTCCAATCGGCGGTCCCGATGACCGGAACATTCTGATGACCAGCTTACTTGGCCAGGCACACGAGCTTCTGCTGGAGCGATATGGCCGCCAGGAAGGCCCGCCGGCCTGGCCGCCGCTCGAAGCCATCGTGGCCTCGGTGTTGCGGCCCGACAGTAGTTGGGCCAAGGCGGCGGCGGCCCTCGACAATCTGCGCGAAGCGGGCCTGTTGGCGGTTCAAAGCCTGCGAGACGCGCCGGTCGACGAGCTGGCCGAGCTGATTCAACCGGCCGGCCACGCCCGGACCAAGGCAGGCCGCCTGCGCAACCTGATGGGCTTCTTGATCGAGCGGTATGGCGGGTCGCCTGAGGCGATGTTTGCCGCGGGCCTCGAGACGCTCCGTGACGAGCTGCTGGCGATCAACGGCATCGGTCCGGAAACGGCCGACTCGATCCTGCTCTATGCCGGCAACCAGCCGAAGTTCGTCGCCGACCTGCACGCCCATCGAGTTCTGAAGCGGCACGGCTGGATCGAGTTCGAGGCCGACTATCACGCGCTGCAGGAGCACGTCGAAAGCAGCCTGCCGCGCGAGGCGGCCTTGTTGAGCGAGCTGCGGTGGCTCTTCGGCCGCGTGGGGCGCGAACACTGCCGCAACATCCCCTTGTGCAGTGGCTGCCCATTGGCCGACATGCTGCCGGCCGGGGGACCTTGCGAATTCGACGGTTAGGTGCCGGCGCATCGGCTTGCCCGCCATACCTGTACATCTGTATAATTGGTCATGCCGGCGCTGCCGCCCCTTCGTTCTGGGTTCTGAAAACGGCTCCGATGACCACCTACGGCCGACCCTCTCCGCGTGGACGCGGCTCGCACATCAATCCGCCGAACCGGTTCGAGAGCACGCACTCCGAAGCGGACTACGAGCATTTCGGGAACGATCCCGATGAGCTCGATGGCCTGGACCGGCCTCGGACCGAGTACTTGCCGGACGATTCGCAATCGGTGGTCACAGAGAACAACAGTCCTGACGTTCCGCTGCGCTACAGCTTGAACCCGTATCGCGGCTGCTCGCACGGCTGCAGCTATTGCTTCGCCAGGCCGACGCACGAGTACCTGGGCTTCAGCGCCGGCCTGGACTTCGAGACGAAGGTGCTGGTCAAGCACAAGGCGCCGATCTTGTTTCGCGAGTTCTTATCGCGGCCGGCGTGGCGGCCGGAACCGATCATGCTCTCCGGCGTGACCGACTGCTACCAGCCCGCCGAGCGCGAGCTGAAGCTGACGCGGCGGTGCCTGGAAGTGGCCTTGGAGGCGCGCCAGCCGATCGGCATCATCACCAAGAACGCGCTGGTGCTGCGCGACCTCGATTTGCTGAGCCCGATGGCCGCCCTGGGAATCGTCCAGGTCAACCTGAGCGTGACCACCCTCGACGCCGACCTAGGGCGGACGATGGAGCCGCGGACCAGCGCGCCGGCGGCCCGGCTGCGGGCCATCCGCGAGCTATCGAGCGCCGGCGTGCCGGTGCGTGCGCTGCTCGCGCCGATCATCCCGGGTTTGAACGACAGCGAGATACCGGCCATCCTGCAGGCGGTGCGGGAGGCGGGCGCCGGTGCAGCCGGATACGTGCTCTTGCGCCTGCCGCTCACCGTGGAGCCCGTGTTTCGCGAATGGCTGGCGCGGGCCCAACCGAACAAGTGCGAGCACGTGGAGTCGCTGATCCGCCGGACCCGCGGCGGCAAGATGAACGAGTCGCAGTGGCGGGTGCGGATGGTGGGCACCGGCCCGCTCGCCGAGCAGATCGGCAGCCTCTTCAAAGTGTTCTCAGCCCGGTACCAGCTCGACCAGGGACTGGGCGACTTGGACTGCTCGAAGTTCCGATGCCCCCAACCGCGCACTGGGCAGCTTCGATTGTTTTGAGGAGCTACCAAAAACGGCCGTAAGCTGCTCGTTCCCCGGGAGTTGTGGCCGGAAGGCTCCCAGAAAAATTGGGTCCGTGCTTTCATTTAGTACCGCATTTGGTACTATTTGATTGTCCGAAGCTCCTGGTGGGGGGTATGGGAGCAATGAATGCCCAAAGTGAAGTATGTCCTGTTAGTGCCGTTGGACTACAACGATGGGACGTTGGTTTCGGAGGACATGCTAACCCACATTGAGGAAGAGTTGTACCTGCTCGCTGGAGGGTTCACCGTCGCCGGGGAGGGGCGAGGGGCATACCGCATGAAAACTGGTGAGAAACAAGTGGATCGTTCGCTCCAGTTTTGGGTGGTTGTGGATGAGGGCCAAGAAAACGCGTTGAGGGAGTTGGTTTCTGGGTTCGGGGCGATGCTGGGACAAGAATCGATGTACCTCGAACGCACTGGTAGCACGGTTGAGTTCGTCCCTTCCTCGGGGCTGGGAGGCTTACAGCCATGACTAAGGAGGCGGAAATCCTTGATTCCGCGCGTGACGTTGCGGCATCCGTTGACACCTGGGCCGATCTTTCGAACGCCCTGTTCGATCCAGAGCACGGTCTGGTCGCACGCGCCTATCCGACGCGCGACGAACGCGAACGGTTTCTCAAGACCGACGAGTATCAAGCAATTCGGCGGCTGATCAATGATGCCAAACACCGGACCGGGCTGATTGCTGGTGCCACGCCAAAGAAGAGCGGAAAATTTGTCGTCCGGCTTCCTCGTACTCTTCACGCGGCTCTGGAAATTGAAGCCGAGGAAGAAGGCGTGAGTTTGAACCAATTGGTTCTTACAAAGTTGGCAGTCCCCATTACTCGGCTCTTCCGCGCCGGGGATGGCCCGGATTGCGCCGGAGTACCTCAAAATTCGCCACGGGCAATCGATTGACCGCAACCGTCAGTCGAGTTCCGGCGCGCGCGGATCGGGCGTGTGGGCGAGCACCTGGTCGATGAACTCGTACGCCTCTTGCCGCAGCTCGCGGGGGAAATCGTGGCCGCAGTCGGGGTATCGGATCCGCAGCCGGTCTTCCGCGCCCAACAGGGCATAGACCTCGCGGACGATCGGCTCGGCCCGCTTCACGCCCTGGTAGTCGAAGTTGTCATCGCCGGTGGGTGAATTGGAAAAGAAAGCCCGCGGCGCCAACGCACCGGCCACTCCATAAAAATCGAACGGCACCCGATCCGGATTCAGCATGAACCGTTCCGCGATCCGCGGCATGTAGCGGGCGCTGGTCCAGCCCGCCAGCTTGCCGCCGTAGTAATAGTGAAACGGCGTCCAGCCGCAACTGGACACGACCACCTTGAGCCGCTGGTCGAAGGCGCCTACGAACATCGCGTTGTGGCCGCCCAGCGAGTGGCCGATCACGCCAATCCGCTCCGGGTCTACCTGCGGAAGTCCCTGCAACAAGTCCACGGAGCGCATGTGGTTGACAATCCCTTTCATCGTCCCCGACACGTAATCGTCCGCCTCAAAGTTGTAGTCCTCCAGGCCGCCGAACGACGGATAGTCGGGCGCCAGGACCACGTAGCCGCGCTCGGCCAATTCCAGCGCATAGGCCCGGTTGGGCTTCTCCGCCAGGCCGGCAACCAGCCCCTTGCCCTGGACGCCCGTCGGGTGCAGGGCCAGCATGGCAGGCCGCCGCTGCCCCTCCTCCAGGCCGCGGGGCACGTACAAAAAGGCCGTCAGGCGGTCATCCCCCTCGACGGCGAACGAGATTGTCTGGCGGACGAAGTTGTCGCCTTCGACCTGTTCATCGACGGCGACGTGCAAAGGCCCGCTCGCGCGCTTGGGCAGTGGGCCCATGGCTTCCTGCATGCCGGCCAGGATCTCGGCCCGGCGGATCTCCCAATCGCCGGCATTCCGGACCGGGTGCTCGCGCCCCTCTCGGTCGCGGACCACCAGCAGCCGCGCATGCGGATTGTCCGGATCCCTCGGCACAGCCGGCTCCTCGCCGCGAGCGGCCAGCGCACAAGCGAACAACACGAAGGCGAACAAGGCGCGGATCATGGCGGTACTCCGAGGTGGCAACGGTGGCTCGCACCATGATAACTTGCACGTCGGCCAAAAGAAGCCACTGGGCAGGTTGGTTCTAGCTGGAACCAGCCCGCACGGCCTGGGCGGCGGCGACCATCGCTTCCAGGGCGGGGATTACTTCCTGCCAGCGGCGGGTCTTGAGGCCGCAGTCGGGGTTGACCCAGAGACGATCGGCGTCGATGCACGAACAGGCCCGGCGGAGCATATCTTCCATCTCGGCACGGCTGGGGATCCGCGGCGAATGGATGTCGTAGATGCCCGGGCCGATCTCGTTGGGATAGCCGCGGGCGCGGAAGGTGTCGAGTAGCTCCATCCGCGACCGGGCCGTTTCGATCGACAGCACGTCGGCGTCCAGCTCGACGATCGCGTCGAAAATGTCGGCAAACTGGGCGTAGCACATGTGCGTGTGGATCTGCGTCTCGTCGCGGACGGCCGACGCAGCCAGGCGAAAGGCATCCACCGCCCAGCGGAGATAGGTGGGCCAGTCGGCCCGCCGCAAGGGCAACCCCTCGCGCAAGGCCGGCTCGTCGATCTGGATGATGCCGATGCCGGCCGCCTCCAGCTCGAGCACTTCGTCGCGCAAGGCCAGCCCGATCTGCCGGCAGGTGAGCTCCAGCGGCTGATCGTCGCGCACGAACGACCACTTGAGCATGGTCACCGGCCCCGTGAGCATCCCCTTGACGGGCCGCGAGCTGAGCGATTGGGCATAGCTGGACCACCGAACCGTCATGGCCTGGCCGCGAGCCACGTCGCCAAACAGGATGGGCGGCTTGACGCAGCGCGAGCCGTAGCTCTGCACCCAGCCGTTGCGGGTGATTGCATACCCGTCGAGTTGTTCCGCGAAGTACTCGACCATGTCGTTGCGTTCGCATTCGCCGTGGGCCAGCACGTCCAGGCCGATCTGCTCCTGGGCCCGGACCGTACCGGCGATCTGGCCGCGGCAAAACGATTCATAGTCGGACGGGCTGGCGCGGCCGGCCTTGAAATCGGCCCGCGCCTTGCGGACGTCGGGCGTCTGCGGAAACGAGCCGATCGTGGTGGTCGGTAATCTCGGCAGCCCCAACCGCTTTCGCTGAGCATCAGCCCGTTGGGGATAAGCGCTGTGCCGCTCGAGCAGCGAGGGATCGATCGTGGACAGCCGCGCGGCGACCTCGGGCTTGTGGATCCGCGGCGAGCGGCGGCGGTCTGCCAGGGCCTGCCGGCTGGCCGACAGCTCTTGTTCGACGGCAGTACGGCCTTCGTTGGCGGCCCTGGCCAGCAGGCTCAACTCGGCCAGCTTCTGGCGCGCAAACGCGAGCCAGCCACGCAGCTCGCCGTCGAGGTGCGTCTCCTGTTCCAGGTCGATCGGCACGTGCAACAGCGAGCACGAAGGGGCCACCTCGACGCGATCGCTGCCCACCACGTCCACCGCCTGCTCGACCAGCGCCAACGCCCGGTCGAGATCGGTGCGCCAGACATTGCGTCCATCGACGACTCCCAGTGAGAGAGTCGTCGAAGAGGGTACGAGCGGCAGCGCCTCGGCCAGTTGCCGCGGAGCTCGGACCAGGTCGAGGTGCAATCCTCGCGTGCCCAACGACAGGGCGAGAGGCAAGTTATCGCCCAGTCCGCCGAAATAGCTCGCCAGCATCAGGCTCAGATCGGAGCTCGCCTGGTTCAGGCGGTGGTAGGCGTGGGAAAAGGCCTGTCGGGTTTCTTCGGTCAGATCCAAGGCCAGGTACGGTTCGTCGAACTGCACCCAGACTGCACCCGCGGCCGCCAGCCGCGCGAGTAGCTCCCCGTAAACCGCCAGCAGGCCATCGAGGAGCGAGAGCGGGCCGGCCTGGCCGCCCGGCATCTTTCCCAAGAGCAAGAACGACACCGGGCCGAGCAGCACCACCCGTCCGGCGACGCCGAGCTGGCGCGCCTCGACCAGCTCGTCGATCGGCTTGGTCGAAGCAAGGCTGAATCGCTGGCCAGGCTCGAACTCGGGCACGATGTAGTGGTAGTTGGTGTCGAACCACTTGGTCATCTCCATGGCCGGCACTTCGGCCGCGGCGCTCGGGCCGGCCGCCCCTGCCAGCCCGCGGGCCATGGCAAAGTAAGTATCCAGTTCGGCCGCCCCGGCACCGGCATAGCGGCGAGGCACGGCGCCGACCAGCACGGCCGTATCGAGCACGTGGTCGTACAAGGAAAAATCGTTGACCGGTATCCGCTCGATGCCCAGCGCCTGCTGCACGCGCCAATGCTCGGCCCGCAGGCGGCGGCCTTGCGACAGCAGCGCGTCGGCGGATATCGCGCCGGACCAATACTGTTCGAGCGCTTTTTTCAGCTCGCGATTGCACCCGATCCGCGGGAACCCCAGGTTAGCCGCCACGACCATGAATGAACTCCCCAGTCGGATGCTCCACAGCACCAGGTGAATCAGCGGCCGCTCAACTGTCCCAATCGAGCAAGCCGCCGCTTTGATACTCGACAACGCGAGTCTCGAAAAAGTTCTTCTCCTTCTGCAGGTCGATGGTTTCGCTCATCCAGCCGAACGGGTTGGCGCAGCCGTAGCGGGCCGGCAGGGCGATCCGCTCCAGCCGGCGATCGGCCACGTAACGGACATAGTCGCGAAACAGCCCGGCCGTGAGCCCCAGGATCCCGCGGGGCAGGCAGTCCTCGGCATAGGCCGTCTCGAGCTCGACGGCCTGGTCGATCTTGTCGATGATCCGCTCCTCAAAGTCGCCGGTCCACAGCTCCGGGTTTTCCTGGCGGATGCCGTTGATCAGGTCGATGCCGAAGCTGAGGTGCGTCGACTCGTCGCGGAGGATGTACTGGAACTGCTGGCCGATGCCGGTCATCCGGTTCTGGCGGTGCAACGAGAGCATCATGGCGAAGCCCGAGTAGAAAAACAGCCCTTCCATGATCACGTAGTAGCCGACCAGGTTGTCCAGGAACTGCTGGGCCCCGGCAAACGAATCGGTGCTGAAGTCGGGCCTGAGCACGGCCTCGGTCAGCCGCATGGTGAAGTGGTCCTTGTCGTGGATCGTGTTCACCGCGCGGTGCATGGCGAAAACTTCGCCCCCATCGAGGCCCAGGCTTTCCACGATGTAGTGGAAGGCGTGCGTGTGAATCGCCTCCTCGAACGCCTGCCGCAGCAGGTACTGGCGGCACTCCGGATTGGTGATGTGCTTGAACACGGCCAGCACGATGTTGTTTCCCACCAGGCTTTCGGCCGTGGAAAAAAACCCCAGGTTCCGCAGCACGACCGTCCGCTCGTCGTCCGACAGGCCGTGCGGACTCTTCCACAGTGCCAGGTCGCGGTCCATGGGCACCTCCTGGGGCAGCCAGTTGTTCTGGCAGCCGTTCAGGTAGTGTTCCCAGGCCCAGTGATACTTGAGGGGCATCAACTGGTTGACGGCCACCTGCCCGTCGTTGAGCAGGCGTTTGGAACCAGGCTGGCGGGCGAACGGAACATGGGCGGGAAGGCTGTCGGCGATGGTCATGCGATTCCTTTCGGTTTACTGGCAACTTTCACATTCGGCGTCGAGCCGGCAATGCGTGGCCCGGTCTGCCACGGGGTCGTCCACGTCGGCACGCGTCGCATCGCCGGCGGCTTCAAGCCGGCTCCGACGCTCCGGCACAATCGAAGCCGACGCGCTGGCCGACTTCATCCAGCGCGGCTGGATGCCGTGCCGATTCACGTCGAGCGTCGACTTCTCGATCCCGGCGGCCCCCTGGCTGCGCAGGTAATACGTCGTCTTGAGGCCCTTTCTCCAGGCCGACAGATACATCTCGCTGAGCTGCTTGCCGCTGGGTTGGGAGATATACAGGTTGAGCGACTGCGACTGGTCGATCCATTTCTGCCGGCGGCTGGCGGCCTCGATCAGCCACGATGGCTCGATCTCGAAAGCGGTGGCATAAAGAGGCTTCAAGTCGTCCGGCACCCGCTCGATGCTCGCCACGCTGCCATCAAAATACTTGAGGTCGTTGAGCATCGTTTCGTCCCAGAGCCCGCGTTGTTTCAAGTCGGCGACCAGGTAGGGATTGACCACGGTGAACTCACCGGACAAGTTCGACTTGACGTACAGGTTCTGATACGTGGGTTCCGTCGACTGGCTCACGCCGCAGATGTTGGAGATCGTCGCGGTCGGCGCGATGGCCAGGCAGTTCGAGTTGCGCATGCCGACGGTGGCCACCCGCTGCCGCAGGACGTCCCAGTCGAGCGTCGCCGAGCGGTCGACCTCCAAGGAGCCGCCGCGGGCCTGGGCCAGCAGCTCGAGCGTGTCGAGCGGCACGAGCCCCCGGCTCCAGGACGAACCCTCAAAGCTTGGATAACGTCCGCGCTGGTGAGCCAACTCGCTCGACGCCTGGATTGCGAAGTAACTGATGGCCTCCATGGTGTGATCGGCCCACTCGACCGCTTCGTTCGAGGCATAGGGCACCCGAAGCACGTGCAGCAAGTCCTGGAAGCCCATCACGCCCAGTCCCACCGGCCGGTGCCGCAGGTTCGAGCGGCGGGCCTGGGGCACGCCGTAGTAGTTCAGGTCGATCACGTTGTCCAGCATCCGCATGGCGGTACAAACCGTGTCGTGGAGCAACTCGTGATCGAGCCGGCCGTCGGCCAGGTGCGCCGGCAGATTGACCGACCCCAGGTTGCAGACGGCGATTTCATCGTCAGCGGTGTTCAGCGTGATTTCGGTGCAGAGGTTCGAGCTATGAACGAGGCCTGCGTGCTGCTGGGGCGAGCGAAGATTGCAGGCGTCCTTGAAAGTGAGCCAGGGGTGGCCCGTCTCGAACAGCATGGTCAGCATTTTGCGCCACAGCACGACCGCCTCCACGCGCTTGAACAGCCGCAGCTCGCCGCGCTCGGCCCGCGCTTCGTGCCGGCAGTACGCCTCCGCGAAGGCCGGCCCGTGCAGATCCGGCAGATCGGGCACGTCGTCGGGCGAAAACAACGTCCACTGTCCCCCATTCAGCACGCGCTCGATGAACAGGTCGGGAATCCAGTTGGCCGTGTGCATATCCTGCGTTCGCCGCCGCTCGTCGCCGGTGTTCTTGCGCAGCTCGAGAAACTCCTCGATGTCCAAGTGCCAGGTCTCGAGATAAGCGCAGACGGCTCCCTTGCGCTTGCCCCCCTGGTTGACCGCCACGGCCGTGTCGTTGGCGACTTTCAAGAACGGCACCACACCCTGCGACTTGCCGTTGGTGCCCTTGATTGGTGCGCCCAGCGCCCGCACCCGCGTCCAGTCGTTCCCCAGGCCGCCGGCGAACTTGGACAACAGGGCATTGTCGCGCAGCGCGCTGTAAATGCCGTCGAGCCGGTCGGGGACCGTGGTGAGATAGCAGCTCGAAAGCTGCGGCCGCAAGGTGCCGGAGTTGAACAGCGTGGGGGTCGAGCTCATGAAGCGGAAGCTCGACAATAACTTGTAAAACTGGATGGCCCGCGCCTCGCGGTCGATCTCGCCCAGCGCCAGCCCCATGGCCACCCGCATGAACAGGGCCTGCGGCAGCTCGAAGCGGCGCTCGTCGCGGTGCAGCAGGTAGCGGTCGTACAGCGTTTGCAGACCGAGGTACGAGAAGCGCCGGTCGGCATCGGCGTCCAGCGCCGCCGCCAGCAGCTCCAGGTCGAACTGCTCCAGGCGGGGGTCGAGCAGTTCCCACTCCACGGCCCGCCGTACATAGACAGGAAAATACTCCGGGTAGCTCGCCGGACCCTGGGCACCGCCGGGCATGACGAGCCCCTGCGCCTCCAGGCGGAGATCGTCCAACAGCAACCGGGCGGCCACGTAGGTGTAGTTCGGCTCGCGCTCCACGAGCGAACGGGCGGCCAGCACCAGCGAGCGGCGGACGTCGGCCTCGCCGACACCGTCGAACAGATTGCGGTGCACGTCCTTGAGCACGTCGGCCGCCGCCACGTCGGCCAGGCCTACGCAGGCTTCGGCCACCTGCCGCTCGAGCTGGGCGAGGTCGAGGGGCTGCCGGCTGCCGTCGCCGCGGCTCACGTGCAGCAACGGTCCGCTGGGCACCTCGATCGCACGGCGGCGGGCCCGATCCTCGCGATACAGGACGTAGGCCCGTGCGACCTTGTGCTCGCCGGCCCGCATCAGAGCCAGCTCGACCTGGTCCTGGATGTCTTCGATGTGCAGCGTGCCGCCGTCCGGCTGGCGGCGGGTCAACGACTCGACCGCCTGCCCGGTCAACCGGGCCACGGTCTGCCGGATGCGCGGCGAGTCGCCGGCTGTGGTGACCGCCGGAGCTTCGGACGCCGGCGATTCGACCGCCAGAAAGGCCTTGGTCATGGCAGCCGCAATCTTGGCCGGGTCGAAGGGGGTCAATTGGCCGTTGCGGCGGATGACGCGAAAGGCGGCCCAGCGCTTCGGCCCACTGCCCGCGTCGGTTTGGCCAGGAGACACCACGTCAGCCGCTAGTTTCCAGTCCGGCCGGTGGCTTTCAAGTGCAGCGTTGGTCATGCGTTGGCTCTTTCCGTATCAAGGGCAATCGGCACCGCGGCGGCGCACGTCATCGCCGCGGCGCGCGACAATCTGCTGCGCGCCACCCGCTGGCAGCTCACACGAGTACAAAGCGGCTAGTCAGCGACTCGATTGGCGGCTGGTCTATCGGTCGCCATAAGTCGGGCAGCAACTGCGTCCCTCGCGCACTTGATGCCTGCATCGCGCTGGTAGGTCTTCTGACTTTCGGACTTTGACCCTACCCGGCCTTCTCGTCGTGCCGCCCCTGGATCAGGGGAGGCCTGACAATGGCGAAAAAGATGGGTTGGCCTTTCTTGCAGCGTCCGATTTACAGCGGCGGGGCCGTCCCGGAATTGCACCGGAGTTCCCTGTTCGCCGGACCGCGCGAGGCGCGTGCCGGCCACCAACGCACTGGGGGCGTAAGGTAGCAAGACCGTGACGCACTGTCAAACAAATCGCTCGCCCGGCTGTTTGGCACACGCTTCAGCAGCGGCAAGCAGCGCCGCTGCGCAAGAAAAAAGCCGGGCGGGATAACCCGCCCGGCTTGCCAACGCCGGTCACGCTTTTCTTGAACTCTGGCAAACTCCAGCTACGTTTTACCCTCTTAATCCAGGAAGCCGGACAGCTCCTGGCTGCGGCTGGGTTGCTGCAGCTTGCGAACCGCCTTGGCTTCGATCTGGCGGATGCGCTCGCGCGTCACCTTGAAAATGTGACCCACTTCCTCCAGCGTGTAACTGTAGCCGTCACCCAGGCCGTAGCGGAGCTTGATGATCTCCCGCTCGCGGTAGCTGAGGGTCTTGAGGACCTTGTTGATCCGCCCGCGGAGCATCTCCTGGGCGGCCCCTGTGGCCGGACTCTCGGCTCCCGAGTCGGGCAGCAGGTCGCCGAAGTGGCTGTCCTCGCTGTTGCCGACCGGACGGTCGAGGCTGATCGGGTAGCGGCTCATCGCCATCACCCGCCGGGCCTCGTCCACTGCGGTTCCGGCCGCACGGGCAGTCTCCTCGATGGTCGGCTCGCGGCCCAGCTCCTGGAGCAACTGCCGCGAAACATTGCGGACCTTCGACATGGTTTCGACCATGTGCACCGGGATGCGGATGGTGCGGCTCTGGTCGGCCACTGCTCGCGTGATCGCCTGCCGGATCCACCAGGTGGCGTAGGTGCAGAACTTGAAGCCGCGGCGATACTCGAACTTGTCCACCGCGCGCATCAGGCCGGCATTGCCCTCCTGGATCAGGTCGAGGAAGCTCAGGCCGCGGTTGCGGTACTTTTTGGCGATCGAGACCACCAATCGCAAGTTGCCCTCGGAGAGCCCTCGCTTGGCGCGCTGGTATTGGGTGTAGACGACCTTCAGGTACTGGACACGCTTGCGCAGGCTGGTGGGGGTCTCCTGCGCGGCACGCAAAATACCGCGGTACTCGTTGATCCAAGGCAGGCGCTCGTCCAGCGGACCCTTGGCCGCCTTCTGGGCCTCGATCTGACGCTTCAGATCGTCGACCCGGCGGCTGAAGTCCTCGACCACCTTGATCATCGGCTCGATCCGCTGGGTGCGCAGTCCCAGCTCTTCCACCAGCCGCACTGCCCGCAGCCGCCGGCGCCCCAGCCGCCGCCAGGCCTCGCGCCGCTGAACGGCCCGCGCGCTTTTCGAGGCCGCCAGGCGATAGTCGCGGCGATTGCGCTTGAGCAGGATATCCAAGGTCCGCAGGTTGTGGGGGAAGCGGCCGAGAATCTGCTCCTTCTCCAGCCGATCGGTGACGGAGACCTGCACCGTGCGGTCGAATGGGAGTTCGCCCGTATAGACCCGCTTGAGAACTTTGACTGCGGATTGAATGACGTAGTCGCACTCCAACAGCTTGCGGCGGAAGCGGGCCCGCGTAATCTCGATTTCCTTGGCCAGGGCAATTTCCTGCTTGCGCGTCAGCAGCGGGATCTCGCCCATCTGGGTCAAGTACATCCGAACGGGATCGTCCGACCACGACTCGTTGTCCTCGCCGGCCGCCAGCAGTAGCTCGTCAGCCTTGAGTTCCGCCTCGGCATCGACATCGACCGCCACGGCCACGTCGTCGTGGACATCGTCCTCATCGTCGACGACCTCTTTGTCGGCCAAGTCAACCGCATCGTCCGGGCTGGGAGTCCCTTCGTCTTCCAAATCGTCCAACAGTGCGTCGTACAAAGCAACACTCCTACAAGGTGAGCCTAAGTGGTGGGCTGGACCTGGAACGGGTCTGTCTTGCGTGCCGCCCTACGGGCGCACTCACGCCGACCACGGATCCGTGTTGCAGAGGCAAGGTGGGAATAGGCCTCCTGCGGTGTACCACGGCAGCGTGATAGCGTCATCACCGACCCCAAGTCCAACGATTATCTACAGATGCTCCGCGAAAATCCAACAAATTCTAACACGATTTTTGGCTTAGTTGCCGCAGCCCCGCATTTGGCTATAAATGACAGCAGGGTTGACGATGACGCCTTGACCTAGTTTCACCAGACAACCCATATTGACACTCGGGCGACCCAAAAGACCCAATCCTTTTCTCCCGTTGAGTCGTCGGCTTAGCAGATCACGCAAGACCATTGAGGGGTGGGCCGGCAGTCTCTTTGGTCGCTAACCGGCGATACCCGTCCAAAAGCCGCCGGCAGCGCCGCGCGGCTCTCTCCATGCCCTTGTCCGCACACGGCCTTGTCCGCACACGGCCTTGTCCGCACACGGCGATCGACTTCAAGACTGTCGACCTCCGGCCTGCCCGGCTGCCTCTGCTACAG
>JBBDNX010000432.1:0-3744 GCA_040877345.1 Pirellulales bacterium | reverse complement strand
CTTGGCGAGCTTGCGGGTCGTCAAGTGCACCTCGTCGCCGGCCTGGATTTGCCCCACCATGTCGATGTGGTCGAGCTTGATCTCGATCGGCAGCGAAGCGACGCGGACCGTCTCACCGCCCAGCTTGCCGGCCCGCTGGCGGGCAAAACCGGCCAGCGCCTCGCGCTGCGACTCGTTGGCCCGCTCGTCGACCAACACCACCGACTTGATCGGCTCGGTGCGCGTGACGGCCTCGGCGAAGCCCAACGTCTCCACGGCACGCACCACCAGCACCACGTTCAACCCCGACAGGTCGACCCCCTCGTGGCTCCCCTCCTCGATGTTCCAAGCCAGAATGGCCTGCTGCCCGGTGATACCCATCTCGGCGTTGGCAAAGCAGGGACCCGTGTAGACGTCGCAGGTGCGGGTCTCGATGTAGTTGCCGCTAATTTCGGCCGCCGAAGCGCCGCCGACGAGCAAGCCAAATGCCAAGGCGGCCGCGCCGACGACCGCCGCGGCCTTGCGATTCACGTGACGAAGCATGCTTCCATCCCCCTGTATTCGAGCGGGTTGAGTTGAATGTGTTGCCCTGCCGGGACCACCCGGCATTTTAGCCATCGCCGAGGCAATGGTCCAGCCGGGGTTGTCCTTCCTTGTCGCTTCCCGGGGCGACGATTATGCTGGACGGCATCGACCGCTGTCCCCCCACGCACACCCACCGGCCCCGGGAGTTCCCAGATGCTGCCAGCCAACCATGTTTCGCGGCGCCATTTTCTGGCCAGCGGCACCGCGGCCGCGGCCGTCGCCTGGACGGCCAAGAGCTACGCCCGCGTGATTGGGGCCAACGACCGGATACGCATCGGTTTTATCGGCGCCGGCGGCATGGGCAACGCCCACCTGGACGCGATCAATCAATTGCGCGAGCCGGACAACGTCGAGGCGGTCGCCGTGGCCGATTGCTGGCTCACGCGGGCCGAGGAGGGGGCCAACAAGGCCGCCGCGCCCCATGCCTTCGGCGATTACCGAAAGCTGCTCGATCTCAAACAGATCGACTACGTCAACATCGCCACCCCCGAGCACTGGCATGCCCGCATGACGCTCGAGGCGCTCGACGCGGGGAAGGCGGTCTACTGCGAAAAGCCGATGACCCACTCCATCCCGGAGGCGCTGGAAGTGGTCAAGAAGCAGCAGGCGACCGGCTTGGCCCTGCAGGTCGGCGTGCAAGCCATGTCCGACGACAGCTACGCCTCGGCCGCCGAGGCCATCGAGAAGGGTGTGATCGGCCGGGTCGTGCAGGCCCAGATCGAGTACGTTCGCCGCTACGACCAGGCGGGCCCCTGGCGGGCCGGCATCGACGACAACCTGCCCAGGCCGGCCGATCTCGACTGGGACGCCTGGCTCGGCAAGGCCCCGAAGATCGAGTGGAACCCGCATCATTATCACGAGTGGCGGAACTACTCGGCCTATTCCGGCGGGATCTGCACCGACCTGTTCATCCACCGCATCACCCGGATCATGCGGGCCTGCAAGCTCACCTATCCCCGCCGCGTGGTCGGCATGGGGGGCATCTGGCAATGGCCCGACGGCCGCGACCTGCCCGACAATTTCGAGATGATCTGCGAGTATCCCCGCGGCATGACGGTCTACGTGCTGGGGACGATGAGCAACCGCGTGGGCATCGATCACCTGATCCGCGGCTACCGCGGCACGTTGTATTTCACTCCCAGCGGTTGGGTGGCCAAGGACAAGGACGGCAAGACGCTGGCCAGTCACGAACGGACGGGCGGCGAGGACATCAACCTGCACCACAACAACTTGCACCGCCACCTGCGCGAGGGAGTGCCGTTGAACTGCCCGGCCGAGCTCGGTTTGGCCGGCGTGGTGGCGGTGAACATGGCCAACGAATCGTGGCGCAGCGGCCAGATGATGGGCTGGGACAAGCAAAAACAGGCCATGGTCCCGGCCAACACGATCGATTGGAAGCCGTTTCCCGAAGAGGATACCGCGGCCTGACAGATACCACGGCTACCACGGCACGAAATGGGAATCAGGTTTAACTGCCGCCATTGCGGCCGCCAACTGAACGTCAAGAGTTCGTTGGCGGGCAAGCGCGGGCGCTGCCCACACTGCCTGCAAGCGATCGAGATCCCCGCGGTCGACCAGGCGGCTGCCGCAGCGGGCGCGGCGGCCGCTGCGCCCCGTTGCGAGGCGCCCGGTAACCAGGCGCCCGGTGACCAGGCGGCCGGCACGGTAGTCGAGTCGCCTGCCCCCCAAGCGCACCAGGCGGGCGCGGTCCCCGCCCCAGGGGACGCGGCGACGCCGGATGCGATCGACGAAGCTTCGCACCTACGCTGGTATCTGCTGCCCGCCGGCGGCACCAGCCAGTATGGGCCGGCTTCGGGCGAGGCTTTCCGCGCCTGGATCGACGAAGGCCGCGTGGCCGCCGACTCGCTCGTTTGGCGAGAAGACTGGCCCGACTGGCGGTCGGCGGGGGCCGTTTTCGGGCTGGCTGGCGGGGGGCGGGATTGGGGCCTGCCGGCCGCCGCGGCCGGGGGGCCGGCAGTGCCGGTTGCCCCGTTGCCGGTTGCTCCGCCGGCTGGGCACGCGCCGCTGGCAGTGGCCGTGGTGCAGGCCGCTGCCCCGCTGTCTCAACTGGCTCCCGTGGCGCCCGTGGCCGCGCCCGTGGCAAATGCAGGTGCGCCGCTGACGAGCCTGGCGGCGCCGGTGGCGATTCCCGTCGGGGCGCCGACCGGCGTGGGGCCGGCGAGCTGGCCGGTCGTCGATCCCGGCTTGCCCTCCGGAGCCGGGGCGAGGCGCGGCGTCCGCTACCGCCGCCGCTCGAATACAGGACCTATGATTGCCATTGTGGTACTGCTGGTGGCAATGATCCCCTTGTCGTACATGCTGTGGCGGGTGTTGAACGACCAGTTCCACGGGGCCGGCGCCGTGCCGGCTAGCCCGGCGGCGCCCGACGGGTAGAATGCCGTCAAGCCTGCTTGAGTAAACTATCCGCACCGTTCGTCTTTTGCGCCGATTTACCACCGCGCAGGGAGACTCGTGACATGAGCCCGATAGCCAAACGACTCAACCGCCTCGCCCCGTTCATCTGCGCCTTGGCCGTCTCGGTTCTCTGCCAGCCGGCCAGCGGGTTCGACGACGACGCAAAGGACCGCGTCATCGATATCGCCGGCGGGAAGTTCAAGCTGACGGCTCCGGAGAGCTGGGAGCGAAAAAAACCGAAGGTCAACATCATCGAGCACGAGTTCGAAGCGCCCGCCTCGAAGCGAGACAAGCGGCCCGGCCGGGTCACCGTGATGGGGGCCGGCGGCTCCGTCGAGGAGAACATCGAGCGCTGGTACGGGCAGTTCAAGCAGCCCGACGGCAGCGCCACCGAAGACTCGGCCAAGGTCGAGAAGATGACCATCGCCGGACAGGAGGTGCACCTGGTCGACGTAACGGGCACGTTTCTGGACAAGCCGCCATTCGCGGCCGGCCGCGCCATCGAGCGCGAAGACTACCGGCTGCTGGGCGCGATCATCGTGACCAAGCAAAAGGACAAGCCGACGGGCAACTACTTTGTCAAGCTCGTCGGCCCGAACCAGACGCTCAGCGACCACGAAGAAGCGTTCCGCGAAATGATCGAAGGGCTCTCGGTGAACTGAGTTGCTAGTTCCTGGTTGCTAGTTGCTAGTTCCTAGCGGCAACCAGCATCCAGCAACCAGCATGGTTCTTCGTTCCTAGCAACTAGCAACCATGAAGATCCAG
>JBBDNX010000431.1:0-3749 GCA_040877345.1 Pirellulales bacterium | reverse complement strand
TGTCGTAGCTCTCGATGGGAAAGATCTCGCGCAGCACGCCCTCGATGCCCTGGTCTTTCCGTTTTTCGTGGGGGAGATCCAGTTGCAGGAAGGCGTCGTAGCTGCGGGTTTGGATTTCGGTCAGATCGGGGATGCTCTCATGTTTCTGGATCGAGCCGAAGCGGCGGACTTCCTTGGGTCGCAAGCGTCGTTCTGCCGAGGTGGCCATAGGCGATCATGCTCCTTCGATTTCACTCAAACCATTTCTCACTCCAACGGATGCTCGAGGGGCAAGCGCCGCGGCCCCTTCGGCGCAGCGGCTCACCGGACCCCGCGCGACGTCAGCGGTCGAGGGAAATCGGTTCGAGGGCAATGTGAATGTGAAGGTCAAACGGTTTTGGACCGCGCCGGGCCCACGGCCCGGCGCTCCTCCCTGCGTGCGCACGCGCCGACGCCTACTTGATGGAGACGGTGGCGCCGGCTTCCTCGAGATCCTTCTTCAACTTCTCGGCGTCTTCCTTCGAGATGCCTTCCTTCACTTTGCTGGGGACGCCCTCGACCAGGTCCTTGGCTTCCTTCAAGCCCAGCCCGGTGGCGGCCCGGACGACCTTGATCACGCCGATCTTCTTGTCGCCAAATCCTTCCAGGACCACGTCGAACTCGGTCTTGGCCTCGGCCGCCGGAGCGGCGCCAGCTCCCTCCATCGGCGAAATCATCACCGCGCCGCCGGCAGCCGGCTTGATGCCATGCACCTGTTCCAGGTAGTCGCTCAGCTCTTTGGCCTCCTTGAGCGTGAGGCCTACGATTTTTTCACCGAGATCCTTGGTGGTTGACGAAAACTCCATGGTGGCCGCGTCGGTCGCCATACGATCCAGCTCCTTTCGCACTTGGTGCGAGGCCGCCGCCCAACTTCAGCGGCGGCACTCGCGGTTTCGGCTCTCGTGATTGTTGCGGTCCCGGCGACTCATCGGGCGCCCGCCCCGATTGCTCGCGGGACCATGGTTTGCCCGGCTGCTGCCGGGCTTGGGCGACGCTTATGTTGGGTTGGCCGCGGCTTGGGCATCGGTTGCGGTGGCGTCAGCGCCGTCGCCGTCGGGGGCGGCCGGCTCCTCGGCCTGTTGTTTGATCTGGCTGGCCAGCGCGCCGGCGGTGCTCGTCAACTGGCTGGCCAGATTGGCGGCGGGGCTCAGAATCTGCCCGACCAGCAGGCTGAGTTGTTCCTCGCGGCTGGGCCACTTGCTGACCTGCTTCACCTGGTCGGCCGAAAGCCGGGCGCCGTCCATGACGCCGCCCCGGGGCTCGAACGGCGCGAACTGCTTGTCTTCCGAGAGCCGGGTAATCAGCTTGGCCAGCGAGACGATGTCTTCGCTGCCCCACACGACGGCCAAGGAGCCCTCCATCTGCTCGAAGGCCGCCGCCAGCGGCGTGCCTTCGACCGCTCGCCGAGCCAGGCTGTTCTTCACGACCAACAACCGCGCGTGGCTGTCGCGCAGGGCCGTCCGCAGCCGGTTGTTCTTGTTGGCGTCCAAACCCGCCACGCTCACCAACAGCGCGTTGTCCACGCCCTGCAAGCGGCGGCGCAGGTCTTGGGTGATCAGCTCCTTGACGTACTTGCTCATCACTGTTCTCTAGGACACTGTTCTCTAGGACACGAATCCCACGCCGCTGTTGTCGCCGCCGCCGTACCGCCCGCCGCCGTACCGACTTGTCTTGGCCGCCAGCCCACCGCTCGTCTAGGCGGCGACCTTGATGCCGGGGCTCATCGTAGCGCTGATCGAGATCCCTTTCAGATAGTTTCCCTTGACGCCGGCCGGTTTGATCGCCTGGATGTGGTTGATGAAAGCTTGAATGTTGTCCACCAGCTTCTGCCCGTCGAAGCTCAACTTGCCCACCGCGGCGTGTACGATCCCGCCCGCATCGTTGCGGAACTCGATCTTGCCCGCCTTGTACTCCTTGACGGTCTTGCCCACCTCGGGCGTGACGGTGCCCGCCCGCGGCGAGGGCATCAAGCCGCGGGGTCCCAAAACGCGGCCCAAGGGGCCCACCAGCCCCATCATGTCCGGCGCGGCAATGCACACGTCGAATTCGGTCCAGCCGTCCTTGATCCGCTTGGCCATCTCCTCCGTGCCCACCTCGTCGGCCCCGGCCGCCTTGGCCTGCTCGGCCAGATCTCCCTTGGCGAACACGATCACGCGGACCGACTTGCCGATCCCGTGCGGCAGAACGAACGAGCCGCGCACGAGCTGGTCGGCCTGTTTGGCGTCGACTCCCAGCCGCATGGCGATCTCGACCGACTGGTCGAAGTGGGTGTTGCCAAACTCCTTGAGCAAGGCCACCGCCTGCTCCAAGGGCACGGGCCCCGCGGGAGGAACTTTCGCGGCCAGGGCCCCGAAGCGCTTCGATTGCTTAGCCATGTTTCCGTTGATTCTCTGCTGGCGAACTTTCAACCTTCGACCTGCAACCCCATGCTGCGGGCGGTGCCCTCAATCATCCGCTTGGCATGGCTCACGTCGCGGGCGTTCAAATCGGCCAGCTTCATCTTGACGATGTCCTCGATCTGAGCCGACGTGACCTTGCCCACCTTTTCCTTGTTCGGAACGCCGGACCCCTTGGCGATGCCGGCAGCCTGTTTCAATAAAGCGGCCGCGGGGGGACTCTTGGTTACGAAGTCGAAAGACCGGTCGTTGTATACGCTGACAACGACGGGGATCGGCATGCCGCCGGCCTCTCGGGTCCGCTCGTTGAACTGCTGGACGAACTGCCCGAGGTTCACGCCAAACCGGCCCAGCGCGGTACCGACCGGCGGCGCGGGGGTGGCCTGGCCGCCGGGAACCTGGAATTTTACTTGCGCTACGAGTTGCTTTGCCATGGTCCTTTTGGGGGGGTATCTAAATTTTATTGCCTCTTCGACCCTCCTGGCCTTCCTGGCAGCGTTTCCGGTTGCCGGCCGATGGCCTGCCGTGCGGGACACGCCGGCGATTCAGAGGGATTCGATTTGCCAGTACTCCAGCTCGACGGGGGTCGAGCGGCCAAAGATGTTGATCATCACCGTGACCCGCCCGTTGGCCTGGTCGATGCTGTCGACGTCGCCTTCGAAGTTCTCGAAGGTGCCCTCGGTAATCTTGACCCGGTCGCCCGTGTTGAAGCTGATCTTGAGCTTGGGCGCCTCGTCGGCCTTCTCCTCCTGCTTGGCCATGATCCGGCTGACCTCGTGGGGCAGCATGGGGCTGGGTTTGCCGCCCGAGCCGGTGAAGTCGCCGATGCCCGGCGTCTCGCGGACCAGGAACCAGGTGTCCTCGTTCAGTTCCATGTGGACGACGATATAACCCGGATACAGCTTGCGCTTGACCACCCGCTTCTTGCCGTTCTTGAACTCCGAGACCATTTCCACGGGGACGATGATCTCGTCGAAGGACCTCTCCAAGCCGGCGATGTTGATTCGCCGCTGCAGCGCCTCGCGGATCGAGTCCTCACGGTTGCTCTGCACCTTGAGGATGTACCAGTCCATTTTCCTTTGCTCCGGCTCGTCAGGGGCGGAGTCTTCGGAGATAGGGGCGGCGTCTTCGGAGACAGGCTCTGAGGAGTCTTCAGGCTCGATGGGTTCCGGCCGGTCGGCCGATGTCTCGGCTCGTTGGTGGTCGGTTGCTTGGAGCGATTCAGCATCCGGCTCATCGCGCAGGTTCTCGTCGGACGGCAGCTCCTCGGCCGCACGGTGTCCGCCGGTCCGATCCCCGTCATCGATGACGTTGCCGTTCTGACCGCCCGCGGCC